>JBBQSM010000092.1:0-18526 GCA_038234895.1 Gemmatimonadales bacterium | reverse complement strand
CGGCCAGACGATGGACGGCATTCCGCTTGGCGACATGTCTTACGGCAACTGGAACGGTCTTGGCATCGGTCGTGCCGTGGATGCGGCGAATCTCGAGTCCGCATCGGTCACGCAGGGCACGGGCGCACTCGGCACCGCGTCGGCCAACAACCTCGGTGGCGTGGTGCAGTATGCCACCGCAGAGCCGGCCGGCCAGCGGACGTTCACGCTGCAGCAGATGGGCGGACAGTACGCGGCACGTCGCACGATGGTGCGCGGTGATCTGGGGCTCAAGACGTTCGGTGGCAGCAATGGCATTTCTGCATTCGTCTCATTCTCCCGCTTCGACTCGGACAAGTGGAAGGGCGGTGGCGATCGCTTCTCGAACTTCCCGGGCGAGCAGAACCTGCTCTTCGGACAGAGCGGACTCTTTGGCGGCGCCGGCGAAACGTGGCATGAGCAGCTGAACCTGAAGACGAATCTGTTCATCGGGTCCAGCAAGTTCACGGCGTTCTACAACTATGCGAATCGCAAGGAAAGCGACTTTATGGATCTGTCGCTGTCCGTGTTCAACAGCACGGCGCCGGGTTCGGGCAACTTCGGATTCGGACCCATGTTCGACTATCTCACCAACTGGAACACGGCCAAGCAGTTCGCACAGGCCAGCATCCCCACCTACACGGAGCTGACCGACGCGGCGTACTACAGCTCGGCGCAGGGCGCGCGCATGGATCATCTGGCGTACCTGAAGGGCGAGTTCAAGCCGACGGCAAATACGCGCATCGAAGTGCAGCCGTATTTGCACTTGAACCGCGGTGGCGGCGATTGGCACGCCCCCAGCTACGGCGCGGCCTACAGCCCCGACCCCATCATGTTCCGGCAGACGCAGTACGAGGCCAACCGTTCAGGGTTGATGGCCAAAGGCACGGCCTCTTTCACGCTCGGAAGTGTGTCCAATCTGCTCGAAGTCGGCGGCTGGTACGAATCGAACGAATCGAGCAACCGGCGGCCGCGCTGGGGACTGGTCAACTATCAGCAGGGCCCCGAGGTCGATTTCAACCGTGTGCTGCGACTCGACTACGATCGCACCGGTGATGTGACCACCAACCTGGTGTACCTGCAGAACACGAGTCGCCTGCTCAACGACCGGCTCACGCTCAGCTACGGTGCAAAGTACCTGCGCGTCAACGCCGACTTCCGCAGCAATGGCAACACGCCGACCAACGGCATCGTCGCAGCCCTCTTTGCCGATCCGAACCGCCCGGCACTCAACATTGAGATGGACGGCGGACTGCTGCCCCAGGTCGGCGCCATCTTCAAGGTGAACGACAACAATGAGGTGTTCCTGAACTGGTCCGAGAACATGAACCAGTTTCCGCTCAACCCCGCCGGCGGCGTATATAACACGTCCGTTACCACCTTCGACTTTTTCAAAAACACGGCCAAGGCGGAACGTGCGACGACGCTGGAGCTCGGCGCCCGCACGCGCCGCGGGCAGGTCGAGGCGGGACTCACGGGCTACGCGATCGACTACCGCAACCGGTTGCTCGGCATTGCACTCTGCCCGCAGACGGTGACCTGCGCGTCCGGCTTTGGTAACGTCGGCTCGGTGAACACGATGGGGCTCGAGGGTGTCGTCAACGCCGATCTGGGACGCGGCTTCAAAGGCTTCGTGTCAGCGACGTTGAACAGCTCCAAGTTCGGCGACGACTATCTGTCCAATCCGACCAACCCGAACTCACTGGTCAACACCAAGGACAAGTTCGTGCAAGACGCACCGCAGCAGATGCTCAACGCCTCGCTGGCCTATAGCCGAAACAAGCTGAGCCTCTCGCTGGGCGGCCGCTATGTGGGCGAGCGCTACTTTACCTACACCAACGACCTGCGCACCGCCGGCGATGGTGAGGGAAAGGTGCCCGGGTACTTCGTGTCCGACGTCTCGGCGCGCTACCGCCTGGGCGCGATCGGTGCGCTGAAATCGCTGGAGCTGCAACTGAACGCCAGCAATCTGCTCGACGAACGCTATATCGCGACGATGGGAAGCGGCGGGTTCGTGGCACGCGGTGACCTGCCGACGTTCCTGACCGGAGCGCCGCGCCAACTGTTCTTCACCGTCAGCACGACCTTCTGAGTTGTCCATTCACGTGTGCTTCAGAGCCAGCGTCGCCGTTGCCGCGACGCTGGCATGGCTGCCCGGGGCCGGTGCGCAAGGTACGCCACCGGCGCCGCTGCAACCGGTGGTACTCGTCTCGATCGACGGCCTCAAGCCCGAGTACATCCAGCGTGCCGACTCGCTCGGCTTGCGCATCCCGACGCTGCGCGCGCTTGCGGCACGAGGCGCGAGTGCACTCGGGGTCATCGGCGTGCTGCCGACCGTCACGTACCCAAGTCACGCCACGCTGGTGACGGGCGTGGCGCCGGCACGGCATGGCATTGTGTCGAATACCACGTTCGATCCGCTGCAGCGCAATCAGACGGGATGGTACTGGTACGCCGAGGACATCAAGGTACCGGCGTTGTGGGATGCGGTCCGCGCGCGCGGTGGCACGGTGGCGGCGATACACTGGCCCGTGAACGTTGGGGCGGCCATCACGTGGAATGTGCCGCAGATCTGGCGGACCGGGATGGCCGATGATCGCAAATTGGTGCGCGCGCTCGGCACGCCGGGACTGCTCGATTCGCTGGAATCACGGGTGGGTCAGCCATACGCAGACGGCATCGACGAAAGCATCACCGGCGACGAACGCCGCGCGCGATTCGTGGCGCGATTGATCGAGTGGAAGCAGCCCACGCTCACACTCGGCTACCTCACGGCGTTCGACCATGAGCAGCATGAGGCGGGGCCGTGGACACCGAAGGCTTTCGCCGTGCTCGAGCGGGTTGACGCTGCGCTGGACACGATCGTGCAGGCGGCTCAGCGCACCTACGGTGATCGTGTCACGATCGCTGTCGTGTCCGACCACGGGTTCATCGCCACGCACACGGAAGTCCACGTCGGCGTTGCGCTGGCCACGGCGGGCTTGATCACGCTCAACGCCTCAGGCGACGAGCGTCCGACCGACTGGCGTGCGATGGTCTGGCCGAGTGGTGGCTCGGCGGCGGTCGTCCTGCGGGACAGTACGAGCCGGGCGCTGCGCGACAGCGTGGAGCGTGTGGTGCGCGCGCTTGCGGCGGATAGTGCGAACGGCATCGCGTCGATTCTTGATCGTGCCGCGCTTGATGCGGCCGGTGGATATCCCGGCGCGACATGGGTGATAGGATTTCGTCCCGGCTTCCGCCTGGGCTATCGACTGCGCGGAGCTACTCGTTCACCGGTGACCGGTGGTACGCATGGATATCTCCCCACCGAGCCGCAGATGCGCGCCACATTTCTGATCAGTGGCCCTGCCATCAACCGTGGCGCCACGCTGGGGGTGGTGGACATGCGCGACATCGCGCCCACGCTGGCCGCACGTCTGGGTGTGGAGTTGCCGAAGGCAGACGGTCGAAATCTGCTCACGCGGCACTGATCGGCACTGATCGTCACTGATCGGCATTGACGCGGTCCGGGCGCCGTAGTGGCGCGCTGCCCTCCCGGTGACGGCACCGAAGGCCCCCGTCTACCGCAGAACCACGATGCCCAGACACATGGCGAGCATCAACACGGCGGGCACTGATTTGCGTGCAGGATCCTTGACCCTGACATGCATCGCAATCGCACCGACCATCAGCCCCGCAACGACGGTGGCGGCCAACTGCGCCGGCATGGGCAACCAGAGCGCGGCAATGAGGATCACGCCGGCCGATATCTTGAGCGCGCCCACCACGTAGAACGCGAACGTGGGCAGCCCGTACGCCGCGAACTCCTGCCGCAGCGTCTGCGCCGACCCTCCGCGATAGCCCGTGCTGGAGCGCGCGCGCAGCAGCCAGACGTTGAGCAGTCCCAAGCCAACGACAACCTGCAATATCCGGGCAAGCAGTTCCAGCGACATCGGCGCATCCTGTGTGCAAGTGATCGGACGCCTGCCAGACAAGGCGCAATAACCGGTGACGGCGCATGACCATGGCGTACCACGGTGCAACGATCCTGTCGGTGATTGTGTTTCTGTTTTACGGGATCGCGTGCGTTTTTGCAAACGGCATGGTGTCGGAATTCGAGCGCTACGGTCTGAGCCGGTTGCGCGTGCTGACCGGATCGCTCGAAATTCTGGGCGCACTGGGTCTGGTGGTGGGCCAGTGGATTCCCGCCCTGGTGGTGATCAGCGCCGGCGGCCTGTCGCTGCTGATGGTGCTTGGGGTGTACACGCGTGTTCGCGTGCGCGATGGGCTCCGTGACACCCTCCCCGCCGGCGTCCTGATGGTGCTCAACGCCTTCATCGCAGCGTTCGCCCTCGAACTGCTTCGCGCGTAGACCGGGCCGCTATCGTCGCGGTTTCGGCGTCTCCCTGACCGGACTACCGGGCGGCACCGACGCGCCGAGCCCATCGTCATCACGCGCGACGGCCCCCCAGTCGCGTTTCGCGGCGCCGCGCTTGGGTCCGTCCTGCTGCGCGGACTTCTGCACCACGCGCGTGGTGGACCGCTTGCGCCCCTGTCCGCCCTTACCGCCTTTCATCGCTGCTCCGTTGTGGCTGATTGATGCGTCAAATCTCGGCAGAGGCGTGCAGTAGGGCCAGATCGCGCCTCACCCGACGGCGTCGCATATTCCCGACGAGTGTCCCGACCGACGCCGGGTCGACGGGTCGTTGTGTGGTAACCCTGTGACCGAGGCCTGTTCATGACTCGCCGTTTTCGTCGTACTCTCGCCGGACTCGTACTCGCGTCTGCTGGCGGCCTGTCGGTGGTTCGGTCGGCCGCTGCCCGAGCGCCGCTCGTGACGGACGGAGGGAGCGCACAGCCGACCGTTCCCATCGCGCTGGTGGGCGGCACGCTTATCGACGGCAACGGTGCGACACCGATCGCGAACAGCGTGGTGCTCATCGCCAACGGCCGCATCACCGCCGTGGGTCGCGTTGGACAGCTCGCAATTCCGGCCGGCGCGCGAATCGTGCGTACCGACGGTATGACCGTGATGCCGGGCTTGTTCGAGATGCACGCGCATCTGATGCTCGTGGGACATGGCAACTACGCGCACTGGGACAGTGTCTATCCGGCACGCCTCGAGCGCGACGTGATTCCGGTGGCGGCGAAACAGTCGCTGTTGCACGGCGTGACGAGCCTGCGCGATCTTGGTGGGCCGCTCGAGCCGATCATGAACGTCAAGCGCAAAATCGATCGCGGTGAATTGGTCGGCGCGACCATCTACACGTCCGGCCCTTTCCTGCAGCACGCGCCGTATCCCGGCACCGAGGTCTTTCGCTGGGGCATCAACGGAGTCGCCGACGCACGGGCGAAGGTGAACAAGCTCGCCGATGGCGGCGTGAGCGTGATCAAACTCATCGATCAGGATGAGATGACGATGGACGAAGTGCGCGCCATCGTCGACGAAGCACACAAGCGCAAACTGCCCGTGGTGGCGCACGCGCATCGCCCTGAGGAAATCCGGCGTGGACTGGCCGCCGGTGTGGACGACTTCGAGCACACAGGACTAGCCACGGCGCCGGAATATCCGCCGGATATCATTGATGCGTTGCGCGCGCGCGCGGCGCAGGGGAACAAACCGCCGCTGTATTGGACGCCCACCATCGATGTGCTCACCAACTACGGCGAACGGCGGGACCACCCCGACTATGTGAACGACGTGCGCTGGTACGACGGACTCCCCAAGGACATCGCCTCCGACGTGCAGCAATCGATCGTGCGGCTCGATACGCTCACGTACTATCGTTTTGTACCCAACCGTCGCTCGACACTGGCCACGAAGTTCAAGCAGCTCCGTGAAACCGGCGTGCGCATGCTCATCGGTACCGACGCCGGCGTGCCCGCCAACTTTCACGGCTACGCCACACCCGAAGAGATGATCACGTGGGTGCGCACCTACAACATGGACCCCATGGACACGATCCGCGCCGCCACTTTCTGGCCCGCACTGTCACTCGGCGTCCTCGACAAGGTCGGAACCATCGAGGTCGGCAAGGCGGCTGACGTCATCGCCGTGCGCGGGAATCCGCTCACCGACATCACGGTGTTGCGCAACGTCCAACTGGTCGTGAAGGCCGGGAAGCAAGTCAAATGAGCCGCATCAACCCTATCGCAAGCCGCGGCGTCGTCGCACGGTTCGTTGCGACACTCGTGACGGTGCCTGTTGCGGCATTCGTGCTGGCCACGACGTTCGCTGTGCGTGTGAACGCGCAAGCCGGCAATGCTACGCCTGCGCAGAGTCCGGCGCGCAACGCGACGGCCGTACTCATTCGCGGCGGCTGGCTGTTTGACGCGGTGCGCAACGACGTGCGTCGCAACAGCGGCATTGTGATGATGAGCGGGAAGCTCATGGAAGTGGACGCCGATCTCTCCGGTCGCGATCTCGCTGCCTACACGGTGGTGGACCTCGGCAACGACGACTACATGGTGCCAGGCTTCTTCGATTTACATGCGCACTACAACGTCAACCTGTTTGGACGCAATCGCCGCGACGAAACCTCGGTGCAGCCGGTCGTGTTTCTCGCCAACGGCGTGACCTCGACGTTTCCGGCTGGCGAGTACAATCCGGACGACATGGCGGCGATGCATGCGCGTATCGAGAGCGGTCAGCAGCCGGGCCCGCGCGTGATTCGGTCCGGTGCGTACTTTGGCCGCACGCGTGAAGGGTGGGACGTGAACATGACCCCTGAGCAGGTCTACGCCGACGTGGACAAATGGGCGGCGCAGGGGATTCGCGCCTTCAAGGCCAAGGGCATCGGGCCGGTGCAGCTGCGCGCGCTGATCGAACGTGCACACTGGCACGGCGCCACGGTCACCGGGCATCTGGACTCCGGCTTTCGCGGCAGTGTGAATCCCAAGGACGCGATCCTTATGGGGATAGATCGCATCGAGCATTTTCTCGGCGGTGATGCGCTGCCCGCCACACAGCCGGCGTATTCGTCACTGGTCAACCTCGATCTCAATACGCCGGCATTCAAAGAGATCGTGCAGCTCTACCTGAAGCACCGCGTCAATTACGACGCGACCATGACGGCGTACGGTTACACGTCCGACATCACCACCGATCCCGCCTTCGCCTACTGGTACGACGAGAAATCGTTTTTCACCCCCTACGTGCGCGCCGAACAGTCCAAGAAGACCGGTCCGCGTCGCAGCAACGAGCAGTTCGACAAGATCTACAAACTCAAGAACGGAGAACTGAAGGCGTTCTTCGACGCGGGCGGTGCGACGCTCATCACCACCGGCACGGACTACCCGAGCACGGGGGAGTTTCTCCCCGGCTTCTCACTGCATCGCGAAATGTTTGCCATGGTGCGCGCAGGGTTGCCACCTGCCGCGGTGCTCAAGATCGCCACCATCAACGGCGCGCGCGCTATTGGCGTTGGCGACAAGCTCGGCACCATCGAAGTGGGTAAGCTCGCCGACTTGGTGGTGGTGCGGGGGAATCCGCTGCAGGACATTCGCAACACACACAACGTGCGCATGGTCTTCAAGGCGGGCACCGCGTACGACCCGGCCGTGCTGTTCAAGTCCGTGGCCGGAAAGCTCGGACCGATGAATGCGGAGGAGGCGGTGAAGTGGTGAAGTGGTGAGCGGCGACCAACAGCAAAGCAGCCGCTACGTCGATCCGTGCACGGTTCCCGGTCGGCCCGCGGGAAGTCCTGCCGCCAACTTCGCGAGCAGCACCACGAACAAAAAGCCGAAGGGTACACGCCACCCGTCGGTTGCGTCGTGCAAGTAGCCGAACACTATGGGACCTGCGGCGGCGAGGAGGTATCCGATGGACTGCGCCATGCCCGAGAGTCGACCGGTGGTTTCGGCATCGGGTGCGCGGAGCACGAGCAGTACGAGGGCCAAGCCGAAGGTGCCGCCCAGCACGAAGCCCAGCAGCGAGACCCAGAGCCATGCGAGGGCAACGCCGGGCAGCGCGAGGCCAACGAGTCCCGCTGCCTCAAGGACCGCAAGAATCCAAATGATGGCGCGCTGATCGCGGGCGCCGCCGGCTAACAACGGCACGACCGCCGAGCCCGCCATCCCCAACGCCTGCGAGAGTGCGAGCAGTCCACCCGCGCTGGATTCGCTGGCGCCGCGTGACTGCAACAGGTCGGGAAGCCACGCTATGAGGACGAAAAACGTCAGCGACTGGAAGCCCATGAACAGCGCCACGTTCCAAGCGAGCCGGGAGCGTCCGAGTGCAACGTGGGTGCGTACGGTACTGGGTGTATGTGCGACCGGTGTCGGTCGGAGTTGCGGACTCCATGCCACCAACGCGATCAGCGCCGGAACCACCCACACCGCCAGCGCACCACGCCAGCCGATGCGAGCCGCGATCGGCACGCTGAGGCCTGCCGCCAAGGTGGATCCAAGCCCCATCATGGTGGAGTAGAGGCTGGTGATGGCACCCGAACGAAGTGGGAAATGCGTTTTGGTGAGTGCGGGCAAGAGAACATTTCCCAGCGCAACGCCAATACCAAGCAGCGCAGTACCCCAGTAGAGCGCCGCAACGCTGTGAGCGCCACGCAGCAGCGTGCCGATGCCCAGCAGGCCCACGGCGAGACCTACCGCGCGCTCCACCCCGACCCGACGTCCGACAGGCATAGCCAGTAGCGACAGGCATCCGAACGCGAGCAGTGGCAGGGTGGTGATGAACCCCAGTGCCGTATTCGACAGCCCAGTGTCGTCGCGAATGTCGGCCACGAGTGGTCCGACGCTGGCGATCGCCGGCCGTAAATTCAGCGCCACGAGCGCAATGCCAACGATCAGCAGCCACTGCGGTGGGCGTGCCGCAGCGGCCGGCGGCGCGATTTTACCACGCTGGTGTTCCGTCATACCGCGACGAACCGTCGAGTGATTATCGGAGTTTCGCGCGATCCAATCGCTCGAGCTCCCGTTCCGACACGATGAACCCAAAGCCTGGCCAGCCGCCGGATTGCACGGCGCGTTCAAAGGCAGCGCGCGCGCGGGTGGCATCGCCACGTACCATGAACCAGTTGCCAAGACCGTAGCTGAGCGTGGAGACCTGCACGTCGGCGGTATCGGACGGCGAGAAGAGCGTTTCCGGCGTAAGCATGCCGCGGTACAGTTTCAAGCGTGTGACGTAAGCGTACCCGGGCGGCGCGGGCAACGAATCCGGCCGCTTGGCGAGCATGGCATTCGCTTCGGCCACACGGCCGGCTCTCGACAGCGACATCCATAACCAGTCGGTGCTGCCGGCCAGTTCGCCGCCATCGGGCGCTCGCGGCTGTGCCTTGGCGAACATGGCGGCTGCGCCGGCAAAGTCACCGCGCGAGAAGCGCAGCACGCCCAGATGAAACAGGATGCCGTAGTTGGTGCTGTCCAACTGATAGCCGCGCGCCAGGTCGGCCTGCGCTTTGTCGAACTCGCGCACCGAGAGATAGCGGTGTCCACGCCAGCGATAGAGCATCGCATTGTCGGGGTCGATCGCGAGCCCGCGCGTGAACGTGGCGATCGCTTCGCGAAATTGCCGGGCTCCCGATTGCGCGACGCCGAGTGCAATAAGACGGGAGACATCGCGCGGGGACGCCGCCAGTTCCGCTTGTGCCTTGGCGATCGCGCCCGTGTCCGCCTGTGCGCGATACTCTACGCCGGCCGGAGTACGGTACTGGACCGACGGCGTCTGCACCGTCGTCGCCGTGCATGCGCCGACAGCAGCAGTGGCCGCGGCCACGGTGAGAACGCGGAGCATGCGTGTGCCCTTCATGTTACGCCTCCCGCAGACGTGTTGGCGCGCACGATGCGCACCGTGACGGAGAGTTGCCCGATATGTCGCATGCTGTGTTCCGCACCGTGCACCAGACACCCGATCACGGTGCTCGGCAACTGTGCTGCGCCCACACCGCGCCAGTCGCCAAGCGTCGCCGTATCGCTGGTTCGCAATTCGGCAACGGCCTGCTGTACACGGTCGTCTATACGCTGCAGGACCAACGCAATGTCGTCCGCATGCACGGGCAATTGCTCATCGCGCCTTGCGGCGAACTGCGACTCCGACAGCGGCACGCCGCGCGCGTAGGTGAACGTCCGGTCGATCACGCCGTCGATGTGCCGTACGTGAAAGGCGATGGAAGCCACGCCGGCCGGGCGCGCGTTCCACTGCGCAGGGGAAAGGCCCGCGACCAGCTCGTGCACACTCTCTTGCACCTGCAGCAGCATGTGCGCGACCGGTTGAAGTACAGGGGGAACGCCTGCCACCGGGCCGCGCTGCCAACACTCCGTTGCTGCTGCCATTTAGCTATTCCTCGCGAACTGTTGTGTCGTGCGTGCGATGGGATTCATCGTGCGACGATATGCGCACGGGAGATCGTCGCCAGCGTTGTGGCGCCACACTGCTTCATCACGACTTCAAACTCGCGCCGCAGAATGGCGAGTACCGTCTCCACCCCTTCCTGACCGAATGCACCAAGCCCCCAGATGTACGGTCGGCCTATCCCCACCGCCGTCGCGCCCAGTGCCATCGCTTTGAAGATGTCGGTGCCGCGACGAAAGCCGCCGTCGCATACCACGGGAATGCGTCCGGCGACGCCCTGCACAACTTCCGGCAGTGACGTGACCGTTGCACGCAGTGAGTTTTCGGCGCGTCCGCCGTGATTGGACACGAAGAGCCCGTCCACGCCATGCTGCACGGCCAGTTCAGCGTCTTCGCGGGTGACGATCCCCTTAAGCAGCACTTTCATGTTCGTACTGCTCTTCAAACGGTCCACGAATTCCCACGTTGGCGTGCCGACTTCCGGAATCGGCTCGAGCTGTCGGTAGCCCACGAGATTCGGCTTGCGACGATTGTCGCGATCATCAACGCGACCGCTTACGCCCGGCAACGGCGCGCCACCAAGATGACACTGGATGCAGTCGCGCGTATCCTTGCGCGCTTCGCGGATCATCGTCTCGCGATTGCTCCCGCCCAGCAAGTCGACAGTGAAGACGATGGCCGGCGCGCCGGCGCGCTCGACGCGATGCACCATCTGCTTGGTGATCGACCAGTCGGACTGGTGGTAGAGCTGGAACCAGACCGGACCACCACGTGCCGCAATCGCGTCTTCAATGCTGGTGGTGGCGACTGTCGAGAGCACCTGCAGATGGTCGCGAACTTTTGCGGCGCGCGCGACGGCGACTTCGCCCAGCGGGTGAAAGGCCTTTTGGCTGCCGACCGGATTGAGCACGATCGGAGTGGGATAGCGTGTGCCATAGAGCGAGACACCCGCGTCTACCTGGTCCACGTTGATCAGCCGGCGGGGGCGCAGCGCCCACCGGTCGAACCCTTCGCGATTGGCGCGGATCGTTCCGTCGTCGTCGCTGCCGGTGTTCAGGTAGCCCCAGTGTGCCACCGGAATACGCTGTTTGGCGACGGGTTCGAAGTCGAATACATCGAGCGCCTGGCTGGCGGACCGAATCAGCGCCTGCGCCTGCGGCACGCCTTGCTGGATGGCCTGCTGGGCCAGGTCGAGTGCCTGCGCCGCTCCGTCGGGAGACCCGTTGGCGATGCGGTCGAGCACATCGGCGTCGAGGCCAGCGGCCGCCAGCAACGGACTGCCAGCGAGGAAGGCGAGAAACTGCCGACGTGAGGGATCGATATTAGGCATAGGCAGGAAGTGGCATGCATACAATCGCGTTGTCCAGTGCCGAGGCGCGGCCCATCGTATCCTGCATCGATCCACGGTCGACCGAGTGCCGTCTGCGCACCCCGACACACCCCGGGCCGATGACCGCGCATAGCTTTCCGTATGCGCAGTGATCACACACTCCTGCTTCGTGTCGGACTGCTCGCGGTCTGCGGAGCCAGCGCGTTCGCGCGGGCAGCCGCTCAGGCACGACCGTCCTCGCAAGTCGAGCCGGGTATGGACGCGCTCTCGGTCGTGGCGCAGGGCGTGTCCCCGATCGGAGCCGGAGCGGTGCGCACGCGACCGGTGGTGGTGCTCCTCACTGGCACTATCGGCTCGGCGTTCTCCATGCGCCATGTGACCAAGGCGCTGACAGATGCCGGCATCGCGACGGTTGTCATCGACCCGCTTGGCATGGGCGTTTCGGCGCGCCCGGAGAAAGCCGATTACTCCCTGACCAGGCAAGCAGAGCGCATCGGGCGCATTCTCGACTCGCTTCGCGTCGATCATGCGCTGGTGGTCGCGCAAGGCACGAGCGCGACCATTGCGTTGCACCTCGCCGCCAACGACAGCGCGCCAACAGGACGCGCACGAGTGGCCGGCGTGCTCTCACTCGCTGGCGGACCGGTAGACCGACAGGGGACGCGCGGGGTAAAGCTCGCCCTCACACTCGCGCCGCTGCTGGACAACGCGCTTGGGCGCGCTCTTGGACGGCGCAAGTTCCGTGCAGCCGTTCGCGAGCAGAGTGCCAGCGATGCGTGGTGCACCGATAGCGTGATGCGTGTCTACCTCGCGCCGTACGAGCGCGACTTGCGTGGCTCGCTGCGCGCCCTGCGCACGATGCACGACGCCGTGGAGCCAATTGCGATTGCGGATCGACTGCATGGCGTGCGCGTCCCGGTGCGATTGCTCATGGGTGACAAGCCGTCGGGGAATGCACCTACCGGCGCACAGATCGCGCTGCTGTCGCAGTCGTTGCCGCACTTTCGCGTGGATACGGTCCCGCACGCCGGCACGATGCTCCAGGAAGAGCAACCGGCCGCGGTGGTGCGGGCGATCCGCCAGCTCATCACGTTTGTTATCGGTCCCTGAAGGCACGCGACCGAACGCCGAACGCCACAGACCACATGACACAAACCATCACACCCGGTTGCCGACAGTTGACGGTCGCCGTCCCCGCCGCTGCGCACGACGCACCGCTCCCTGTGTGGGTGCTCTATCCCGCGCACGAGGAGCCGCGTGATCATGCCTTCGGCCCGTACAGCATGTCGGTCGCGCTCAACGCACCGGTACGCGGCACCGAATGCCCGGTGGTGCTGATCAGCCACGGCAACAACGGCACTCCGCTCACCCATCGCGACACTGCACTGCATCTCGCACGCGCCGGCTATGTCGTGGTGCTGCCGGAACATCTGGGAAACAGTCGTAGCGACAGCACGCTCGCCGGTACCACTATGATGCTCGAGCGTCGTCCGCAGCAGGTGCGGGCCGTGCTCGACGCGCTGTTTGCCGATGAGTTTTTTGCCCCGCATCTCGATGCAGCACGCGTGGCGATGATCGGCCACTCCATCGGCGCGTACACCGCGTTGGCTGTCGCTGGCGGAGCGCCGAGCACGACACGCTTTGATGTGCCCGTAGGCCCCGCGCGGCCGGTTCCGGTCACGGCGGATGCACGTATCCGCGCGTTGGTACTCTTGGCACCGGCGGCGGCGTGGTTCACGGTGAATAACTCACTTGAGCAGGTGCGCATGCCAATCTTTATGCGTACCGGTACGCTCGATTTCGTCACGCCAGCCATGCACGCTGACTGGATCGTGCGCGGCGCAACGAACGCAGCGCTCGTAGAGCATGAGGCCGTTCCCGGAGCGGGACACTTCTCGTTTCAGAGTCCGTTTCCCGCGGCGATGGTAAGCCCGGGCTTCCCGCCCTCCCAAGATCCACCGGGCTTCGATCGACCGGCGTACAACGCCATCCTGAATGACGAAATCGAACGGTTCCTCAGGCGCACGTTGGCCTGAGGCACCACGCTGAACGATCGTCCCGTCCATTGCACCGCGCGTTTTCACGCCCCATCGTATCTCAAGTAGATCGTCGAGGAGACTCCGTGGGTGCACCGCTGACGCCAATAGACCTCGTGCAATGACCAATCGTATGTCGCTGCGTCTCGCGGTGTCCGCCGGACTCGGCGCGCTCGGATCGCTTACGGCTCCGGTAAATTCCGTCGCGGCGCAAGATGCGGGAGCACCGGCCGTCATCGATGCGCGGGTGAGCGGAACCGTGTACGACAGTGTCGCGCTCAGACCGCTCGTGGGCGCGACGGTGCGCATCTTTCGCGCGAGCGATCCGTCGTCTGGACGGACCACGACCAGCGATAAGCGTGGCCAGTTCACCTACGATTCGGTGGCATCCGGGGTGTGGTTGGCGTCGTTTCTGCACCCGAAACTCGATTCGCTGCGTATCGAACCGGTGATCGCGCGGCTCGAGATCAATCAGTCCGGGACCGTGCGACTTCCGCTGTTCATTCCCACGGCCCGCGCGCTGGTTGCGGCGACCTGTGGGAACGCCGCGACAAGCGACGATGGACTGCTCGTGGGCGAGGTGCGTGGTGCGGGCGACAATGCTGCTGTTTCGGGCGCGACGATAGCAGTCGAGTGGCCCGAGTGGCTGTTTGTGAAGAAGAAGCTCGCGACCGAAATCCAGCGAC
The DNA here is from genome assembly GCA_038234895.1 of Gemmatimonadales bacterium. Taxonomy (GTDB): domain Bacteria; phylum Gemmatimonadota; class Gemmatimonadetes; order Gemmatimonadales; family Gemmatimonadaceae; genus Gemmatimonas. The sequence goes on along the minus strand of JBBQSM010000092.1, from coordinate 4,171 downwards.
GAACCACGCGTACAGACGCAGCAGGGCGCTATGCCATTTGCGGGGTACCGGCCGGCAGCACGCTTCGCGCCTTCACCTTCAGCGGCGCCGATAGCAGCGGGGCGATCGAGGTGGCCATTCCAGCCGACGGATACACGCTGCAGGATTTCGCACTGGCCCCCGTGGAGTACGTCGCCGTGTCCGATGCCCCGACCGACAGCGCGGCACTGTTCATGCGCCGAGGCCGCGCGGTGGTGCGCGGGCGTGTGGTGTCTGTGAACGGAACGCCACTGGCGAATGCCACAGTACGCGTGATCGGCAGCGGATCGCTGGCGCGTACCACCACAGACGGCGCCTTTACCATCGTCGACGCCGCCGCTGGCACGCAAACCATTGAGGCGCGCGCCATTGGCTTTCAACCGTCGCGTACAGCGATGCGTTTGCGCGACGGCGCCGCTGCCGACATTGCGCTCACGCTGCCCGTGCGGAACGTCTCACTGGACACCGTCCGAGTGACCGCGGGCCGCGACCTGCCGTTCGAGGTACGAGGCATCGAGCGGCGGTGGCGCAGTGGACTTGGCAGTTTCATGGACGGCAAGACCGTGCGTGACCGCTCGTCGTTCTACACGACCGACGCATTGCGCAGCATCGCCGGTGTGTACATCCGATCATCGGGTTCGTGGGGACAAGACATCTACATGCGGAACCTGCGGGGCGAGGAGTGTCGCGCGATCGTCTTCGTTGACGGGATGCCCATGGACGCGGCCGGCGCCGGTGGGTTCACCATCGACGATATGGCGCAACCGGCGATTGTGGCCGCGGTGGAAGTCTATGCGCGCGCCAGCATGGTCCCGGCGGAGTACATGACGATGGGACGCAACTGCGGTGTCGTGGCGGTGTGGACCAAGTACGCCACGGAAGGTGTTACTGTGTTGCCGCCTAAATCCGGTCGACCCGCTCGCTGACGCTGCCTATGGCGCGATCGTGCCCAGATACGTCAGGATACGCGCTGCATTCGCACCCACATCGCTGCGTCCCACGCGCGACACCGAGCGCACGTCGATTCGCGACCCGCTTCCTTCGGACCGTACGCGTACCACCACGTCGTCTTTGAATCCGAACCACGTGGTGGTAGCCGTGGCTTCGATGCGGCCCGCGACAGAATCGACGGCCACGATCTCCCAGCCCATCGTTTCGGCGGCTGCACGAGCGCGACTGAACGCTTGCGATACAGTGGTGGAGAGCAGCAACGGTTTCACGTTTGGATACGCCGCCAACTGCAACTGCGCAATGCTGTCACCGGCGTAGTCGGCGCGGTTGCTGGCGTTGGCGCGCAACGGCAGCACGTCAACAAACAACGGCGGCTCTGCGGTATCGGTGGTGATGTCATGAATGGGCGGCACACGCTTGGCCGTTTGCGAGAACGAGTACGGCACGGCAACGGTGACGAGTCCCGCGACCAGCGACGCCACGAGCACGCCGAGCCACAATCCACGCGCCCGCGTGACCAGCAGCGCCAGCAACGACACGACGGTGGCGGCAATGCCCACGTACGCAGCATACCGGATGAGCGAGAGACCGGTGCGATAGCTCCAGAACTCCAGCCGCGTTCCGGTGCCGGACATGGCCAGCATCACCAGCGCGGTCACGGCCGTGACCACGGCAACCACACGTAGCGCCTTCATGATGGAACCTCGGGGTTCAGGCCGGTCGACGAGAAACGGGCACACGCCGGTCGTTTTGCATATCGACTCAAATATCAAGGCGTATCACGACAGACGAATCAAACGTACCGGCTCGTGAACATCGCACACCGCTCAGCCCGCGTACAGTTTTCCCCTATGGCGGGAAGATGCGAGGCGTGCAATGTTCGTTGTGCAGAGTGAGGGCAGGGCCAACACGACGCCACCGCGGATCGGGGATCGATCCCGATTCCTCCGGGCCACCGGGGGCGAAGCGCGAGGGCACCGCGAGCTCGGACCCGCTGTAACATTCCACCTCAGTGTGGAACGCACCGTCGGCTGGGTCTGCATGTTGTAATGCACGTCACTCCGATCGGGTGCCGACGCGGAATCAGATGGCAGCAGGACGCCATCACGACCTTAGGTCGTCACGAACCTCCGGGGACGGCACAGAAAGGCGCCGGGCGAAAGCTCGGCGCCTTTCGCTATGGGTGGCGCCAAGACAGCGCAGCAGCTCCCGCGCATCTCCCGGCACCTTCCGCACGGCGAGTTCGAGAGCGTACCATTGGGGACGTCTCCTTTCCCTTCGCCCGGACCGCCCATGTACAGCCGTCGTGAGTTCCTTGGCAGCAGCCTCGCCGCACTCGGCGCCGCTGCCGCACTCGACCCAAAGGTGCTGCTCGCGGCCCGCGCGCCCAAAAAGATCCTGATCCTGGGCGGCACAGGGTTCGTTGGCCCGCACAATGTGCGCTACGCGCTGTCACGCGGTCATCAGGTTACGATCTTCAATCGCGGGCGCAGCGGCCCATCGCTTTTCGGCAAGGATGTCGAGCAGCTCTCGGGTGATCGCGCCAACAATCTTGAGGCGCTCAAGGGACGAAAGTGGGACGCGGTCATCGACGAGTCGGCGTCGCTCAGCAGTGCGCCAGAATGGGTCAAGCTGTCGGCCAACCTGCTCAAAGATTCCACCGATCAATACCTGTTCGTCTCGACGCGCTCGGCCTACCTCGACACCAGCCGAGTCCCCATGACCGCCGATGCACCGGTGCTCACGCTCGAGAACTCACCGATCGAGGCGGGCAAGCCGCTCACGTACGGTCATGCCAAAGCGTACGCCGAAAAGGAAGCGCACAAGGCGATGCCCGGGCGGGTGACGGTGGTGCGGCCGGGGCTCATCGTTGGCCCGGGAGACGAGACGGATCGGTTCACATACTGGCCGGTGCGCGTGGCGCGGGGCGGCGAGATGATTGCGCCGGGTGATGGCACCGATCATGTCCAGATCATCGACGTGCGCGACCTCATGCAATTCTGCGTGACCCTCGTGGAGAATCGCACGTACGGCGTATTCAACGGCGTTGGGCCGGATAAAGGACAGCCGTTCAAGGAGTTCCTGCAGCGCATTCAGAAAGGCGTGGGCGGCAACGCGTCGTACACCTGGATGGACGCAGACTTTTTGCGCGCCAACGGGGCCAATCCATACGGGCGCGAGTTGCCGGTCTATCAGGTGATGCGCGGGCGGACGGCAGGCTTCGCGCGCTTCGATCTCACCCCCGAACTCAAGGCCGGGCTAAAGATTCGCTCCATGGAAGACACGGCGCGCGACACGCTTGAATGGTGGAAGTCCGAACCGGCCGAACGTCAGCAGGCGGGCACGAAGACGGGTTTTTCACCGGAGCGCGAGGCGGCGCTGCTCAAGCTGTGGAAGGAGCGCCAGAAGTAGGCTGACCGGGTCGTGGATTAGCAGCCGGTCCAGATTCTCGGCGGAGCTGGTCAGCGGCCGGCGATGGCGTCCCGCCACGGCGCAAAGTCATCGTGGAGGCGTCGGATCATCGAGTCGCCTATCCGGATGCGTATGGGTTCGCCCGGTCGGGTCGCGTCGCGTACGAGAAGTTCGATGCGTGGCAGCGACCCGTCCTCGCGGGGCATGAACGTTGTCGCGGCGATGGTCGCTACGATGGCGTGCGGCACCGCTTTGCCGGCCGCTGTGTGCGCGTCCACGTTGGGCACGGCGGCGATCCGCGCCGTCTGATCGAGCACCACCGGGGACCCGTCGCGCAGCAGCTCTACCGACTCCACGTCGCCGCGCTTGATGTCGAACAGCTTGCCCGGCTCGAACGACGGCCACGGCGCCTTTTCCGTGGTCACTTCGAGCACGTAGACCGCGCGCAGTCCGCTGACGAGCGATTTCCAGCTACTCCATCGTTCGATGGGGTCGACGATTTCGTAGGGCGCACCGGCGGGGTCGCGCTTGTTCTGCTTGTACGCCGCACCCGATTCCGCCCGCCAGACGAACACCGGCGTGGACATGATCACCGCCCGCACGTCGCCGCTGCGTGCAATACGCGCTTTCCCGTCCACGCCACGTGCAATCGCCGCCCGCGCCGCCGCCTCCGGGAAGCGCGCACGCAGGCTGCCTACGCGCGCCGTGCTTTCCGCCACCGCGGCGCGGGCGCGCTCGGCGCTGGCGCGCACGGAGTCCCGCTCGCGCCGTCGGAGGCTGTCGGCCGACA
>JBBQSM010000091.1:0-18611 GCA_038234895.1 Gemmatimonadales bacterium | reverse complement strand
TCAGGCGTCCACGCTTGCAGATTCCTTGCGCGCACTCGGCATCACGCCGGTGCTCGCTTACCGAACGGGGAGAATGTTTTAGTGCGGCTCACGAAGCTCGAGATCCACGGATTCAAGGCGTTCGCCGATCACACCGAGTTCGTGTTCGAACGCGGCGTCACGGCCATTGTCGGCCCGAATGGCAGCGGCAAGTCCAACGTGTCCGACGCGGTCCGCTGGGTGCTTGGCGAACAGCGCGCGCGCGCGATGCGCGGCGCGAAGATGGAAGACGTCATCTTCCACGGCTCGTCGGCGCGCAAGCAGGTGAACATGGCGGAGGTGTCGCTGCACTTCGAGAACAACGACGGCGAACTGCCGATCCCGTTCAAGGAAGTCGTGCTGACGCGCCGCCTGCTCCGTTCGGGCGAAAGCGAATATCTGCTGAACCGTTCGCCGTGCCGACTGCGCGATATTCAGGATCTCGTGCGTGGCACGGGCCTCGGTGCCGACTCCGGCGTAGTCATCGAAAGCAAAATGATCGACGCGCTGCTTTCCGATCGCCCAGACGAGCGTCGAGAGCTGTTCGAGGAAGCGGCTGGTGTTGGCCTGTATCGCGATCGTCGTCGCAGCGCGGAGCGTCGTCTCGAAGAGACGTCGGTCGACCTTGCCCGGCTCGACGACCTGATCGCTGAAGTGCAGAGCCAGGTGCGCTCACTGGCGCGCCAGCGTCGCCGCGCAGAGCGGCACGCCGAGTTGATGGCGCGCCGCTTCAGCGTGGAGCTGTCGTTGGCCACGCGTGAAATGGCAGCGTGGCGCGATGAGCTGGCCGCACTCGATGGCCGGTTAGTCGAATTGCGCGAAGGCGTACCGGGCTCCGAAGAAGCGATTCACACAGCCGAAGCGGCGCGCGAAGGCGCGCACAGCGCACGTGCGGCCGCCGAAGCGAGCCGCCTCGAACTGGCGCGACTGGCCGGCGAGCAGCGTGACCGAACGCAGCGTCTCGAGCGTGAACTTGCGGTGGCCGAGGAACGGCAGCGCAGCACGCTCGAGCGACGTGAGCGCGCCGAGCAGGAGCGCAAGGAAAACGAGGCCTTCGGCCAACGACTGCGCGAGGACCGCGAGCGTGCCGTGACCGATCGCGCAACACTCGAGCGTGAACTGACCGAAGCCGGCGAAGCGCTGCAGCAGCGCATTACCGCGGAACAAACCACGCGCGAAACCGTACAGCGTGCGCGCGCGGCGCTCGATCAGTTGGAGCGCCAGGTACGTGAGCATCGCGATCAGGCGCGTCGTCTCGAACTCGATCGTGAGGGCGCGGGTCGTGAATTCGCCGAAACGCAGCAGCGTCGCGAGGTCCTCGAACACGAGCGCGAGCAACTCTCCGATGCATTCGCTGCGATCGAACGTGAACTGACGGCTGCGGGCGAGAATGTCTCGCTCACACAGTCGGCCGCGCAGGATGCGTTGCTGGATCTCGAAGGCGCGCGTTTGGCCGCCGCCGGCGCGCGCAGTGCCGATGCGGAGGCGCGCAGCGCGCTGGCGAGCGTGGTGCAGCAGCGCACGTCCTTGGAAGGTCGCGTGCACGCGCTCGAGGCACTCGAACGTGAACGCGTGGGGCTGGCACCATCGGCAGCCAAGTTACTCCGGGAACGCGAGCGCTTTGGCGCGGGTGCGATTCTTGGCCCGCTCACCGACTTCCTCACGGCCGACGGTGACGCGGCGCGGTTGGTCGAACGCTATCTCGGCGCGACCATGCATGCGATCGTCGTGCGGGACGCCGATGCCGCAGCGGCCGTTCGCAAGTGGCACGCCGAAATGCAGCCCGGCCCGCTACTGCTGTTGCCGGTGGATGTCGTCGCGGACCTTGGCGTCGACACCGATGCGCTGGCCACGCGCGTGCAGGCGACCGGCCCCGGCGTGTCGTGGGTGCGTGCCCTGCTCGGCAAGGTACGCTCGGTGGACTCGGGTGAAGCCTTTGTCGACGAACGGGGGGCCGTGTTTCTGCCCGGCACCGCGAGTGGTCCCGGCCCACTGCAACGTCGGGCAGAGCTGACGCGTCTCGAAGCGGAGTTGCAAGCGGCCGATCTCCGTCGGGACGAGGCGACCATGGCCGCCGAGAACGCGCGGATTGCCCTTGGCGAAGCGGAACGCGCACAGCAGATGGCCACCGAGGCCAGCAATCGCGCGCAGCAGGAATCGCGGCGCGCCGACGAAGTACAAAAGGAGGTCGCGCGTCGTCGCGAACGGGCCGAGCGCGAACTGCAGCAGTCGAGCGCGTTGGCCGAACGACTTATCTCGCGCATTCAGGAGCTTGAGGCACGCTCGGCGCAGTTGGCCGACCAGGCGGCGGCACTCAACGCGCGGGCCGGCGAAGCGGACAGCGCCATCACTGAAGCGCGTGAGGCGCTGACCGACGCCGACCGCGACCAGGAGCAGGCGCGCGACGCACGTGCCTCGTGTCAGGTCACGCAGGCGCAGGCACAGGCACGACTGTCGGTGGCGATCGACCGTGAGAAGCGGCTGCTCGAGGAGGATTCGACCGCGGCGGCGCGTCTCGAGTCGCTGGCCAAGGAACTGTCCACGTTGTCGTCGGCCGATCAGCAGCTGGCTGAACAGCTGGCCACATGGCGCACCGAGATGGAGACCCAGCAGAAGTCGCTTTCCGATGCCGATGCCCGTTTGGCGGATGCCGAGCGTGCGGTGGCCGCGGCCACGGCGGCGCTCGATGCCGCCGAAGCGATGCTCGACGAAGCGCGCCGTCGTGCAACGGGGCTCGCGGAGCAGTTGCATGGTGCGGAGTTGCGGCACACGGAATTGTCGGGCCGTCGCGAAGCCATCCGTCAGCGTTTGGAGACGGAATGGCGTCGTTCGTTGGACGATCTGCTGAACGGCTTCGAAGAGTTGGATCTCGAGACCGATGCGTTGCGCGCCGAGGCGGCGCAGTTGCGCGAATCGTTGGACGAACTCGGGCCGGTGAATCCGCTGGCCATCGAGGAGCACGAAGAGGAGCAGCGTCGACTGGAGTTCCTCACCAGTCAACGCAACGATCTGGTGGCCGCCAAACAATCATTGCATCAGGCCATCCGCGAAATCGACAGCACCGCCCGTGAGCTGTTTCTCGTCACGTTCTCGCAGGTACGCGAAAACTTCCGGCAGATTTTCCTCACGTTGTTCGGCGGCGGCGAGTGCGACCTGCGCCTGGAGAATCCCGACGCACCACTCGATTGCGACATCGAAATTCACGCGTCGCCGCGCGGCAAGAAGACGCAGCGCATTCACCTGCTGTCGAGCGGTGAGCGCGCGCTCGTGGCGCTGTCGTTGCTCTTTGGCATCTTCCTCACCAAGCCGAGCCCGTTCTGTCTGCTCGATGAGGTGGACGCACCGCTCGACGACCAGAATATCGGGCGATTCGTGAAGATGCTGAACCAGTTCAAGTCACGTACGCAGTTCATCGTCATCACGCACAATCCGCGCACCACCACCGAGGCAGCAGACGCTGTGTACGGTGTCACGATGCAAGAGCCGGGCGTGTCGTCGATCGTGAGCGTGCGCTTGCGCGGCGGCAAGGTCATCGACGAGTCGTCGTCGACGGCCGACGCGAACGACGGGGCCTATGCGTCGGAGGATACGCCGGAGCCCATGGATCCGTCGGAGACCAACACGGTGGACGACGAAACGGATCGGGAGTCCGCGCCTGCGTAAGCTCCGGGCGGTGCGCCTCGCACTGCTGGCGGCGCTGTTGGGAGCATTCGCTCCCGCGCTGCCGCGTGGTCTGTGCGTGCCTGTGGTGCACGCACAAGTCGTCACCGTCACGGGGCCGGCGGAGACCACACTGACCACCGTCACACCCATACTGACGGTGCGCGCCTTGGGCTTCGGGGCGGCCGCGCCATTTGTTGTCTCGGTGCAGGCGTCGACCACGTCTGACTTTTCGAGCGTGGTGCTCGACACGTCGTTTGTGAGCACGGACAGCGTCAATGTGGTGCAGATCACGCGGCCGCTGCCCAGCGATGCCAACGTGTACCTGCGCGCCATCGTCGAACCAGCCATTGGTGTGCGCACAATCTCAGCGGTCTTCGGGCCGCGGCGCGTGCCTCCCTGGCTCACCCTGATCACGCCCAACTCGCCAACGGGCGACATCTTCGACATTCGTCGGCCGCTGTTTGTCTGGCGCAGCGCGCCCGTGGTGGCGTCGACGGGCGGTTGGACCTACGAGCTGGAGATTACCTCACAGGGGCGCACGGAAGTGGCCGCCGCAAATGTGCGCGACACAACGTTCCGGCCGCCGACGAACCTGCAGGCGAACACGTCGTATCGTTGGAGTATCCGTGCGACCCTTGGCACCGGCGCGACCGTGCGACTGCAGAGTGCCGCGACCTTTCTGATCGACGATCCGCCGCTCCCGACCACGACCATCTTTTACCAGAATTTCCCGAACCCGTTTCCATCGGACGCCTCATTCTCGACGTGCTTCTGGTTCGACCTCGGCGAGCCGGGCGGGCGCGTCCGCATCGACGTGCTCGACGCGCGCGGCAACTTCGTTCGCGCGGTGGTGGGTGGTGCGGACGCGACCACGTCGTTTCCGCCCGGACGTTATGGGCGCGGCGCACCCGGGGCCGGCAGCAACTGCGACAACCGGTTTGTCTGGGATGGCACCGGGAGCGACGGCCGACTGGTGGCACCGGGCGTGTACCTGATCCGTTTTCGGGTGGGGAACGAGCCCCCGATCTTCCGGAAAGCGCTGTTCCGTCCGCGCTGATGCGCGGACCGCGCGCACCCTCGGAGCACATGGCATGCGCCTGACCACGGTTGGCACGGGCACGGCTGCACCACACGCCACCCGCGTGGCCTCCGGCCATGTGGTGGAAAGCGGTGCTGTGCGGCTGTTGCTCGATTGCGGCAGCGGCGTGGTGCATCGCATGGCTGCGTTCGGCGTCGACTGGCAGACGATCACGCACGTGGCGATCACCCATTTTCACGCGGACCACATCGCTGATCTCCCGATGCTGCTCATGGGATGGCGCTGGGGGCAACTGCCCGCACGAACCGCCCCGCTGACCCTCTACGGTCCGCTCGGAACGCGCGCGTTAGTGGAGCGCATGGCCGCGGTATACGGCGCCTGGATGCTGGCACCGGGTTTCCCGTTCGTGGTGCAGGAGGTTGCGTCGGGTGAGGCCGTCGCGCTCGCGGAATCGGTCATCCTGTCTGCCCAGGCGGTACCGCACACGGCTGAGAGCGTGGCATATTCCGTGAGTGACGGGCGGGCGCGAATTGTATACACCGGTGACACCGGCTACGATGAAACGCTGGCCGAATGGGCGAAGCAGTGCACCGTGCTGCTCGCGGAGTGTTCGCTCCCCGACGCGCTGGCCATTCGCGAGCATCTCACGCCACGGCAGGTGGGGGCGCTGGCCGCACTCGCCACACCGCAGCGCCTGGTCCTGACGCACTTTTATTTCCCCGTCGAACAGACGGATATCATCGCCGACGTGGCGGAACAGTTTGCCGGGCCGACGGTTCTTGCGACCGACGGCTGGTCCATCGAATTCTGACGATCTCCGAGGACGTACCATGCTGGTCGTAATGCAGCCAAACGCGAGTGACGCCGATATTCAGCGCGTCTGCGACGAAATCGTGCGACAGGGCTTCAAGCCCATGCCGATGCCGGGCTCCACGCGCATGGCCATCGGCCTGCTCGGCGACGACTCGCAGATCGACTGGGGTCACATCGAAGGGCTGCCGTCGGTCAGCAGCGTTCTGATCGTGCAGAAGCCGTATCGGCAGGCCGCACGCGAATGGAAGAACGAATCGACGATCGTGGAGATCGCGCCGGGCGTACGCGTCGGCGGCGACGAGGTCGTGGTCTTTGCCGGCCCCTGCTCCGTCGAAAGCGAAGCGCAGATTCTCGCATCGGCGCGTGCCGTGCGTGAAGGCGGGGCAACGGCGTTGCGTGGCGGTGCCTTCAAGCCACGTTCTTCGCCGTACGCATTTCAGGGGATGGGCAAGAAGGGCCTCGAGTTGCTGGCTCTCGCGCGCGAGGTCACCGGTCTGGCGATCGTCACCGAGGCGATGGACGAAACCGGCGCCGACATGGTGGCCGAATACGCCGACTGCATCCAGATCGGCGCGCGCAACATGCAGAACTACTCGCTGCTGCGTCATGTGGGAAAGATCGGCAAGCCGGTGCTGCTCAAGCGCGGGATGGCCGCCACGATCAACGACCTGCTGCTCAGCGCCGAGTACGTGCTTTCCGAAGGCAATCCCAATGTCATTCTGTGCGAGCGCGGCGTGCGCACGTTTGACTCCGCCACGCGCAATCTTTTCGATCTGACGGCGATTCCCGTCGTGCACAAACTGTCGCACCTGCCCATCGTCGCTGACCCGAGCCATGGCACAGGGCTGCGCGACAAGGTCATCCCGATGGCACGCGCGGCGGTGGCGGCCGGGGCCGATGGTATTCTCGTGGAAGTGCATCCCACGCCCGACAAGGCGCTCTCCGATGGAGCGCAGTCGCTCTATCCGGATCAGTTCGTCGATCTCGTGAAGCAGCTGCGGCTTATCGCCGGGGCGATCGGCCGCGAGATCGCGCCAACGCCCGCCTTTGTGCCCGCAGGCACACCCTGACGGCACGGCCCGTGCGGCCCGGGGTAGGACGGCGCATGACACTTCTCAATCGCAGGGCCGGCCTGTTGCGCGGCGTGACGTTCGGGTTGTTCCTCGCCGCACCGCTCCCGTCGCCGCTGGCTGCACAGCAGGCCGAGGTGGCCTACGAGCGCGTCGCCAAAGCGTGGGCAGCCCAGCAGTCGCTGGAAGCACAATTCGAACAAAAGATCACCAACCCGATCCTCGGTCGCACCGCCTCGTCCAAGGGGCTGTTTCAGCAGCAACGGCCGGGCAAGGTCTCGATCACCTTCACCGACCCGGTCGGCGACCGCATCGTGGGCGACGGGAAGTCGTTGTGGGTGTACCTCCCGAGCAGCGTGCCTGGACAGGTGCTCAAGCTGCCGGCCGATGCGGACGGCGCGATTGTCGCCGACCTGCTGGGACAGCTGCTCGAAGCGCCGCGAAAGACGTTCACCATCACCGGCGGCGAGCTGTCCGTTATTGATGGTCGCAATACCAAACGCGTGGTGCTGCTCCCGAAGACGGCGGGTAGTGTGCCATTTCAGCGCGCCACACTCTGGCTTGACGACAAGGAGCCGCGTCCGATCCGCGTACAAGTCGTGGACGGACAGGGCGTCGACCGCACGATCACGCTACTGACATGGAAGCCGGATGCGACCTTGCCGCGCAACGCCTTTGCGTTCAGTCCACCCAAGGGCGTCAAGGTCGTAACGAAACTGCCGGGGATGTAGTTATCGCGACCGCGGTGTCGACCGTCAGTGCGTCGACGGAATCTCGACGATCTTCTGCTGTTCGAGTCGCGCGAATACATCGCGTGGGGTGCGTGACCCCTGCATGAGCTGAACGGCCTTTTGCAAGACGGCATCGTCTTGCGACCGGCGCAAAAATTCCGCGCTCTGCCCAAACGCCACGCGCGTCATTTCGTAGCCGAGTGACCGGGCAATCCAGACCGAGGCGGCGTCGAAGATGCGACGGTCTGGCGCCACATTTCTCGCCACGAGATCGGCGTAGAGCGCGTCGAGCATCTGCTGCGAAACCGGATCGGTGGGCGACTTGACGGCCCGCTTGAGCAAGGTCGCCTGCTTGGCGAGCGCATTGCGGTACTCGCCGAGATTCGAGCCCATGGCCCGCGCCAGAGCCTGCACCGGCAGGGGAGTGGCCGTGTCGCCCGCAACTACGTCGGGCGTGATGCCACCGCCGCCCAGCACCGAGCGCCCGGCGTCGGTACGGAAGGACGGTCGAATGGTGTCATTGGGCAGGGCGACGCCGGCCTCGTCAGCAGGCGGTTCTTCATCGCGACCACGGACGGGGGGCCGGCTGATACTGCGTCCGACCGGCGTGTACCAGCGCGCCGTGGTGAGTCGCAGTGCACCGCCCGAGACGAGCGGATAGACGTTCTGCGCGCTGCCTTTGCCAAAGGAGGTGGTTCCGAGCACGAGCGCTCGATCATGATCCTGCAGCGCACCCGCGACGATCTCGGACGCACTCGCGCTGCCGCGGTCGACCAGTACCGTGATGGGCAGTGTGGGCCAGCGCTGCGCGTCTTTGTCGGTGAACACCTGCGGGGAGGACCCGGGTCGGGAGCGCAGTTGCACGATGCTCTGCCCCGGATCGAGAAACAGCTCGGAGACGGCGACGCCCTGCTCGAGCAGGCCGCCCGGATTGCCGCGCAAATCGAGCACCAGTGCGCGCGCACCCTGCCGAACCAACGAGTCGACGGCGGCCTGCAGTTCGACAGTGGTCTGGCTGCTGAACACCTTCACGTCGGCGTAACCAACGCCCCCCGAGAGCATCGCGACGTGCGGCACGGCGCGCAGATGCACGGAGTCGCGCAGGACCGTCACCAAGAGACGCTGGTCGCCGCGTTCGAGGGTGAGTGTGACCTTGGAGCCGGCCGGCCCGCGGAGTGCCTTGGAGGCTTCCAGCGTGGACCAACCTTTGGTGTCGTCCTTGCCGACCTTCACGATTTTGTCGCCGGTCAGCACACCGGCGCGATGCGACGGTCCGCCCGGAATGGCCTCGATGACCATGGGCCAACTGTCGCGCACGTCCATCTGCAGCCCCACGCCCGCGTACGTGCCGCTGATCTGCTCATTGAGCCGCTTCAGACGCTCCTCGGCGAGGAACATGGTGAACGGGTCGTTGAGCTCGCGCAGCATGCCCACCACGGCCTTGTCGTACAGTACCGAGGCCTCCAGCGAATCCACATAGTTGCGGGCGACCGCCGCCACCACTTGATCAAACAGATGCGCACCGCCGACTGGTCGGGGCGGAGCGAGAGCGGGCGTCAGCTCCCTGCCCGCCCACCATCCGCCCACGCTCAGCACGCCCACCAACAGCACACCCGCAGCGACGCCGCGCGAGCGTCGCCGTGCGACTCGTGGCGTATCGGGTAGCGCGTCAGCCATGCGAAATATCCTGCGGATCGGGAGCGCCGGCGGATGTCGCGGCGGTCGCCGCAGTCACCGGTTCGTTCGTGGACGCCTGCTGCACTTCACCCCGCACGCCGAAGCGCGCCGGCCACCGTTGGGACAACCGCGCCAGGCAGCGGGCGGTCACGACGTCTGGGTCGCCGCTGGCGTCCACCGTCACCACCGTCCCCACCTCCGGATGTGCCGCCTGCCACGTCGGTTCGGTGGCGGCCAGAAACAACTGCTGCACTCGCGTGTGGAACGACAGGGACTCGCGCTCCATCCGGTCAGTGCTGCCGCGTGAATGCATTCGGGCCATGGCGTCGTCGAGTGACATCGAGAGGAGCAGCGTGAGATCCGGCGCCAACCCCCCGGTCGCCAAGAGATTGGACGCGCGAAGGCCCGCCACGGCAAGCCCGCGCCCCGCGCCTTGGTAGGCGTAGGTCGAGAGCAGAAAGCGGTCGACGAGCACCACGGCGCCACGGGCGAGTGCCGGCCGAATGACTTCCCCCACCAGCTGCGCACGCGACGCGGCGAAAAGCAGCGCCTCCGCTTCGGGCAGCAGCGACGACGCCGGGTCGAGCAAAATTCCCCGTACCCGATCTCCCGCCCCAGTGCCACCCGGTTCGCGCAGCGCCTCGACGTCGTGCCCGTCTTCACGCAGCCGCGCCTCGAGCTGACGCCACTGCGTAGTTTTGCCGACCCCCTCGCCGCCCTCGAGTACGAGCAGTAGTCCGGAGTCCGTCATCGCGACACCGTCATTGGAATTTCCCGCCACAACGCGCCTGCGTGGTGGTCAGCCGAGGATGATCTGGCTGGCCGCGCCGGCGCGGATGCCGTCGGCGATCCAGCTGTTCACGCGCAGCATCAGCTTGTCGAAGTTTTCCTGCGCGGCGATGGCGCTCTGGTACGACGGATTGGTCTGCACGTCCTGCAGCAGCGCGTCGAGCTGCTGCTCCATCTCCGGCGTCGGCTCCTGCCCCTTGTCGATCAGCGCCTGGGCGTCGGTGCGGATCTGCTCCATCTGCCGCAGGACGACGCTCGCTTGCCGATCGGAGTTCAACGCCTCGCTGGAACGCTTCACCGCCTTGTATTCGGCGCTCTGTCCAATCGTACGTCCAAGGTCCTTCGCCTTATCTTCGAGCATGTTCACCGGTCTCTGGTCGGGATGCAGTAGGTGACGCGTCGCTGGAACGGTCGTGCTGCGTCGTGGCTGTTGCTGCCTGGCTCTTCTTCACTACACCCGCACTGGGCGAATTCCTCGCGATCAGCACGCGTTCCCGATCACTCAGGTCGCGCACCAGCCGCACGTCGGCGTATCCGCTCGCGCGCGCCCGTCGCGCCGTCTCCTGCGCGCGCCGGGCGTCAACCTCGACGACGAGCCATCCGTCGGGTTCCAGTAGAAACGGAGCGCCGGCCAACAGCGCGTCGTACCGCGCCATGCCGTCGTCGGCCGCGAAGAGCGCCATTGCCGGCTCCCAGTCACGCACGCTGGCCGGCAACGCCGCCGCTTCCGTGTACGCAATGTAGGGGGGATTGGACGCAATGACACGGGCGAGCGCCCCCCGCAGAGCCGGCGCCACCGGGGACAAGTCGGCACCAGCGACGAACGAGACCGGCGCCGCCCCGACGGGCAGTCGTTCCGCATTGCCCGTCGCAACCGCGAGGGCATCAGTGGAGATGTCCGTGGCAATGACACGCTCGAACCGCCCCTCGCTGGCCAGCGCGAGCGCGATCGCGCCGGACCCGGTACCGATATCCACCGCCACGCCGCCAGGATGCGCCCGGGTCAGCCGCAGCACCTCGTCCACCAGAATCTCTGTCTCCGGCCGCGGGATCAGCACGCGTCCATCCACGGCCAGCACGAGATGCCGGAACGGAGCGGCACCGGTGCAATAGGCCAGCGGCTCTCCGGCGGCACGACGAAGCGCCGTCGCACGCACCATGTCGGCCACCGACGGCGAGCAGGCGTCGCCGAGGCGCTGCGCCAACGCGCCGGGCGACAGATCCAGCACGGCCGCGACGAGCAGGCGCGCCTCGCGCGCCGCATCCGCGCGGCTCTCCGGGTCGAGACGTGGAGACGCCGCGAGCAGGCCGGCGACTTCAGCCAACAGCGCACGCATGTCAGCCGCTCAGTTGATCTTCCGCGTTCGCCAAGGCGAGCGCATCGAGGAACTGCGTCAAGTCTCCATTCATCACGCGATCGATGTCGTAGAGCGTGACGCCGACGCGATGATCCGTCACGCGCCCCTGAGGAAAATTGTACGTGCGAATCTTCGCGGAGCGGTCACCGGTGGACACTTGTGAGCGACGCATGCGCGAACGCTCCGCCTCCTGCTCGGAGAGTCGTAAGTCGAGCAGGCGGGCGCGCAGCACTTCCATACCCTTGGCCTTGTTTTGCAGCTGGGACTTCTGATCCTGCTGCGACACCACGATGCCCGTAGGAATGTGCGTGATGCGTACGGCCGAATCGGTCGTGTTGACGCTCTGTCCACCAGGTCCCGACGAGCGGAAGACATCGATCCGCAGGTCTTTGTCCTCAATACGTACGTCTACTTCTTCCGCCTCCGGCAGCACCGCGACGGTGGCGGCCGAGGTGTGAATGCGCCCCTGACTTTCCGTGGCCGGCACGCGCTGGACGCGGTGCACGCCCGACTCCCAGCGCAGCACGCCGAACGCGCCGTCGCCGATGACTTTGAACACGGCTTCCTTGATGCCGCCCAGCGCACCGTCGGAGTACGAAATCTGTTCGATACGCCACCCGCGACGCTCAATCAACCGCGTGTACATGCGCAGCAGATCGGCGGCGAACAGCGATGCCTCGTCACCGCCGGTGCCGGCACGCACCTCGAAAATGGCCGGGCGGTCGTCGAGCGGATCGCGGGGAATGAGGAGCGGCAACAGCGCCTTCTCAAGCGCCGCGCATTCCACCTCGAGCCGCGACACTTCCGCGCTCGCCTCCGCAACGAACTCGGCATCATCTCCGTTAGACATCTCACGGGCATCAGCGAGTTCCTGCTCGGCCTTGGCCAGGCGCTGCGCCTTGGTCACGACCTCGGCGAGCCGGTGATGCTCACGGCCAAGCGACGCAAGTCGAGGTGCATCCTTGACGGTTTCCGGATCGGACAGCAGTTGTTCTACTTCAGTGGCGCGGCGCAACGCGTCCGCAATGCGATCGCGCAAATGAGTCAGCATGAAAACGGCATCAGGTCTGCAGTACAAGTGATGACTGCGGCAAACGCTCGACATCACACGTCTTGCATTATGTGATTCGAGTCACCGAGAATGCAGGGCCCAACCGCGTAGGTTGAGCCCGTTCTGTGCGGATTCTCCGCAAGCGGCGCACCTCGGCGTCGGTTGCGCGTATCCGGGAAGATAGCCGCTGGCACGTCCCGTACGATACCTGCACCGTTCAATCACCCCGTGTAACTGGGCTTCGAGGATAATGACATGGTCACTTTCGGAACGACCCCGCTGCGCTTCACGCCGTCCACAATGAGCGTGTCGCTTGAGCGCATATCGGACTTTCTGTCCACCGTGCCACTCTTCCGCGAGCTCGACCGCGCGGCGGTTCGTGGCTTCGCCGAACTCACACGCGAGCAGAAATTCGCGAAGAACGCCGTCATCGTCAGCGAAGGCGATCCCGGCGACGCGCTGTACGTCGTGCGCTCCGGTGAAGTAAAGGTCCTGCTCATCGCCGAAGACGGCCGCGAGGTGATCCTCGACGTGCTCGGTATTGGCGATCACTTCGGTGAACTGTCGCTCATCGACGGACGTCCGCGGTCCGCGCATGTCGTCGCCACGCAGCCGAGTGGATTGCTGGTGTTGCGGCGCGCGGATTTCCGCCGCCAGGTGGAGCAGTCGCCGCTCGTGGCTTGGGGGCTCATGGTTGAGCTATCGCGCCGCCTCCGTCAGGCCGATGGAACGATTGGCAGCCTCATCCTGCTCGACGTGCCCGGCCGCGTCGCCAAGGTACTGCTGGAGCACGCAGGACCGGGCGAGGGGGCACCGCTGGTCAAGCAGCTCACGCATCAAACCATCTCGCAAATGATCGGCGCCAGCCGCGAAACGGTCTCACGCGCCATGGCCGAATTCCAGGAGAAGGGACTCATCTCCGTACAGCGGCGTATCGTGACGATCGTCGACCGCACGGCGCTGATTGCCCGATCGCGTCCGAAACTCTGATGCACCCGGCAGGACCGGTGCGCGCACGTATCCAGCTGTGGGGCGTGCGTGGTACCGCACCCAGTCCGGGTGCGCATACCGTCCGGCACGGCGGCAATACGTCGTGCGTGGAAGTACGGACGGGCAATGGCGCGCGCCTCGTGCTCGATGCCGGCACCGGCATTCGCGCGTGCGGCGCCGCGATAGACGGGGAGTCCGACAATGTGGTGGAGCTCGTGCTCTCGCACCGGCACAGCGACCACGTGTTCGGTCTGTCCAATTTCGGCCCGCTCATCGCCCGCACGCACGACATCGCCATCAGCTGCGGTAACGCCACCGCCAGCGAATTGCGCCCGTTGATCGAGGCCCTACTTGGCCCCCCGCTCTTCCCCGCACTGCACGGGGTGATGGATCGCGTGCGCTTTCGCGAGTGGAGTGACACGGACACGTTGGAGGTCGGCCCGTCGACGCGCGTGAGACGCTACCCGGCACGACATCCGGGCGCGGCCTCAGTGCTGTTGCTCGAGGATAGCAGCGGTCCGGTACTCGCCTTTGCCCCCGACAACGAGTTGGCATGGGCGAACCCGGATCCGGCTGTTCGCGCGTGGAGCGTGGCACTCGCCAAGTCACTTCGCGGCGTGCCCATGCTCATTCACGACGCGACGTATCGCGATCCCGAGCTCGCAACACACGTCGGATGGGGACACTCCACCGCGACCGAGGCGACGCGGTTCGCGGTGGCATGTGAGGCGGGGACGCTCTTGCTGTTTCATCACCATCCCGACCGCAGCGACGACGAAATCGACGCGATGGTCGACGAATGTGCCACACTCGCGAGGTCGCTTGGCAGCGACGTGCGCGTACTGGCAGCCACCGAAGGCACGATGTTCGAAGTGTGAGACCCGCCTGCAACGCACGGTTGCGCAGCGGGTCGCAACGACACGCGACACGCGACGCTAATACAGGCGGTACGGCGCGCTCCGCGCCTCAAAGGCGCGCACTTCGGAGTCCCACGACGAGACGATCTCATCGGGCGTGCGGCCGGCCAGCAGCATCTGCTTCAGACGCGGTGTCGCCGTGAGACGATCAAGCACCGCGTCGTTCCAGACGAGTCGGTCCGCATGCAACGTGTGCACCGCCCACAGCATGGCCACGCCGGCGCGATAGGGTCGGAACGTGTCGCGATCGAGCACGCGCACGGCAATGCCGGCGAGTCGCTCATTCGCGAGTTCCGGCGGCCTGCCGTGAAACGGCTGCTGCACTGGCGTGAACGTGAGCGTATCAAAACGGACACCGGGCAGTTTGAGCGCGTTGAGCATCGCCGCCGCGCGCACATTATCCAACCACGGCGCGCCAACGACCTCGAACGGCGTGGGGCTGCCACGCCCCTCGGACACGTTCACCGCCTCGAACAGACAGGTCCCGATGTACGCCAGCAAGGATCCCAGCGTCAACAGATTGGGCGACGGCTTGCGCCACTCCAGACCAGTTTCGTCGTACCACATGGCACGTTGCCAACCGACCATCGGCACCGTGTGCAGCGTGACCGACCGCTGCCCCTGCAGCAACCGCTCGCCGTTGTAAAACCGTGCCAGCTCCGCCATGGTCATGCCGTGAATGACGGGGACGAACGTGTATGAGCCGAAGCGAAAGCGCGCGGACGAATCGGTGACGAACCCATCGGCGCGCAGCCCGGTGATCGGATTGGGACGGTCTAACACGATGACCTCAAGTCCGTACTCTGCGGCCGCATCCATCACGAACCCGAGAATGTTGATGTGCTCGTAGAAGCGCGCACCGACTTCCTGAATGTCGAAGACAACCACCTGCGCATCGGCGAACATGGCGCGCGTAGGACGATGACGTTCGCCGTACAGATTGTATTTCACCACGCCGGTGGTCGCGTCGCGCGTGCTGTCCGCGTCCTTGGGCGCGGCGTAGTCGTTCGAGCGGATGTCGTGATCCATGCCAAAGAGCACTCGCAGCGGCGCACCCGGCAGTGCGGCGAGCACGTCGGCGAGGTGCGTGCCGTTTGCCAGGCGGCCGCTGTGGTTGGAGACGAGGGCCAGACGCTTGCCACGAATCAGCGACGCATACTCGCCGAGCAACCGATCGGCACCCACCTGCACGCGTGCGTTCTGTGCAGCGGTTCCTTCTCGTGCCGGCTGCGCCGCCGTTTCCGTGCGCGGCACCAGCCCCAGCAGCAGAACCGCCAGACGCACCGCGAGACGTAACGCGCGCATCAGTGCTTCACCTTGCGACGGCGGAATCGCGCGTCTACACGCCATCGGCCGCTCCGCCAAGACAATCGGGCGAGCGTGACACCGGCGTCGCTTGGGGAAGGCTCCGCGCTGTCGATAGTCACGGTCGCGCCATGCTCGAGTCGGGAGAACGCCACCTCGTCACCGACCTGTCCAAGCACAGGAATCGGCTCGCGCAGCACGGTGATATGCCGCGCGACCACAAAGCGGGGCGCGCTGTCCCTCAGCAGGCCGGTCAGTGCGATTTGGTGTTCGCACGTCACCACGATCTCGTCACCGACGGGATCAAGCGCCATGCCAGGCGTGATCACCACGTCACTGCGCCCGGCGGTCACCTCAAGTCCAGCCACGACGCCGGCACCGTGCAACAGTCGGTTGTGCAGACGCACCCGTTCTCGATGATACGATTGCTCCTGCTCGAGGTCGGCGGCGCTGAGAGTCTGCCCGCTGAAATAACGCACCTGCGTGAGTACGGGCAGATGAAGCGTCTTGCTGCGTGCCATGCGTGCGGTCCGTGTGAAAGCGGGGTCCATTTCCGTCGCCACTGCCTTCAGTGACTTAGCGCGTAGACCAGATAGTTGGTAGCGAATTTGTACGCATCGTTGCTCAGGTTGACGGGGTACCAGCCCTGCCCCGACCACTCCATGTAGTCTCCGATGTCGTTGTTGTAGTTGACAATCACCATCAGTCGCTGCGTTGAATCATTCCCCTCGAAGATACCGAGATACTCGGCGCGCGCACTCGGATTGTCGGGGTGCGCCATGCCGTCGAGCTTGTCGATACGAAAGAAGGAATCGAAGATGGGATGCGTGCGATCGAGCTTTACGAAGCGGGCATCGGGGAGCACGAGCCGCATGGATCGCTCAAAATTCGCCCATTGACCCAGGTAGAAATCGTCGACGATGAGGAAGCCGCCCTTGCGCAACCAGTTGCGGAGCCCCAGTGCCTGTGACCCGGTAGGCACCCAGTAGCCTGGTTCTGACAAGTACGCAATCGAGTACTGCGACAGGGCCGGATCGTCCATGTCGTGCACGTTGCTGTCCCGCACGTGCGGACGCATGGTCGTCAGATCCTGCACGATCGTCATGAAGTTGCGCTCCATCGTCGGATAGTCAAATTCCCACCCGCTACGTCGGTACACATCGTAGCGCAGCCGCACGAACGTGTAGCGTCCGTCGTAAGCGGCATTGGGCTCCACGAACTGCCGCCGCTGCGACGACAGTCGTCGCGCCGAAAAGACCGTGGCCATAAGCGCAATGACGGCCAGAATCCAGAGCAGCGATGTGCGCCGCCTGCTGTGACGTCCGCGACGCCTGCGATGTGGCGTCACGGCAGGAACGGACGCGGTGAGCAATCGACACCGTCGGAGCCAGCGCCGAGGTTCCACGCGAGCAGCGCGACGATGGACGGGAGCGCGACGGAGAACCCGGAGATTTGCATACTACTACGTTACCCCGCCGCCGTCCCAGCGCGAGTCGGGCCCAAGCGCGCTCAGCGCCGGCCGAAGCCGCCGCCGCCCGGCGTCTCGATGGTCAGCACATCGCCGACCTCGAGTGTGATGCGGCATTTGGCCGGTAGCAGTTGGCCGTTCAACAGATTGCGGCCGCGTGCGCCGTCGTCGCCCCCCATGGCCCCCCGCGGCGACAGAACCCGTCGCTCGGTCAGCAGGGTCGCCGTGCACGACACGCGCGCTTCGTAGCGGCGCACGATGCCATCCCCGCCACGATGCTGCCCCGCGCCGCCACTGCCGCGACGCACGGCGTACTCCACCACGCGCAGCGGATAGGCACGCTCCAGCGATTCGACGGGCGTGTTGCGCGTATTGCTCATGCCCACATGCACGGCGTCCGGCCCGGCCCCGCGCGCACTGGCGCCTTGGCCGCCGCCGAGCGTTTCGTAGAAGCTCCAGCCGCGCGCGCCAAGGGTAACGTTGTTCATGGTGCCTTGGCCGCCGGCGGGTATCGGGAGCTGGAGGTCCCGACGCGCGTCGTCCCCTGCAAACGTGGCGCGTTCCCCCGTCGTCGCATCCGCCAGCGCGGCAAAGCAGACATCGGTGATCCGCTGCGACAATTCAACATTGCCGGCCGCCACTGCGCTGGGCCGTTTGGCATTCGCAACGCAGTCGTCTGGAATGACGAGCGCGATCGCCCGCGCCACACCGTCGTTCACAGGAATGTCGTCATCGCACAGCACGCGCAATACAAAGACGGCGGCGGCCCGCGCCACGGCCGGCGGCGCATTCACATTCCCGCGAACGGCCGGTGACGTTCCCGTGAGGTCGAGATGGAGCGTGCTGTCGTGAACGCTCGCGTGCACGACCACCGGAATAGGCGCATCGGACACACCGTCTCCCTCCAGCGCGTCTTCGGCACGACCACTCGTGCCCTCCAGCAGGTGCAGTCGAGCACGCACGCGTCGCTCGGTGTAGTCCAGCAGGGCATCGATGGCCCCGGCGAGATGCGCCTCGCCCAGACGCGTGTGCAGCGCCTGCCATCCCGCCGTGCCGGCCGCACAGGCCGCACGCTGCGCACGCAAATCGCCTTCGCGCTCCGATGCGGTCCGCACATTGGCCAGAATGAGTCGCATCACGTCATCCTGCGCCACGCCCGCGCGTTCGAGGCGAACCGGCGGTACGATAATCCCCTCCTGAAACAGCTCTGTCGCGCCGAACGGCATGCTGCCCGGACTCATGCCGCCCACGTCGGCGTGGTGCGCACGTACCGCCGCGTACCCGATGATGCGCGACGCGTCGGCCGGATGCGCGATGACCTCCACCATGGTGAGATCGGGTAGATGCGAGCCGCCGTGCGACGGATCGTTGAGCAGGAACAGATCGCGCGCAACCGCGCCAACGGCGCGAACGGCCGCCACCGCCTCGGGCATGGCGCCCAGATGCACCGGGATATGCGCCGCCTGCGCGACCATCCGCCCGTGCGCATCGAACAGCGCGCACGATGCGTCACGCCGCTCGCGGATATTTGGCGAGATGGCACTCCGCTCCAGCAGCGTTCCCATCTCCTCGGCGAGCATAGCGACGCTCTGCGCGAAGACGGTCAGTTCGAGTGCGTCGAAGGTGGTCATGCTACCGCAACCGATAGCGCGCGAGACTGATCACGTCATCCGCGTCCGCGACGGCGACCAGCAACTCGTTGCCGCGCGCCACCACGGGCAG
>JBBQSM010000090.1:0-18638 GCA_038234895.1 Gemmatimonadales bacterium | reverse complement strand
CATACCGCCAATCTTGCCGCGCCGCGAGGAAAGGTCTCCGAGGACGTCACCCATGTACGCTTCCGGGCTCACGACCTCGACCTTCATGACCGGCTCCAGCAGACAAGGACTGGCCTGACGGGCCGCCTCCTTGAACGCCATCGAGCCGGCGATTTTGAACGCCATTTCCGACGAGTCGACGTCATGGTATGAGCCATAGATCAGCTGCACCTTGATGTCCACCACCGGGTAGCCGGCCAACACGCCCGTCTCGAGCGCTTCCTTGATACCGGCTTCCGTCGGTCCGATGAATTCGCGCGGGATCACACCGCCAACAATCTTGTCCTCGAACACGAAGCCCTGCCCCTGCTCGCTGGGCTCCATGTTGATGACCACGTGGCCGTACTGACCCTTACCGCCGGACTGACGGATGAACTTCCCTTCGATCTTCTCCACACGCTTGCGGATCGTTTCGCGATACGCGACCTGCGGACGACCGACGTTCGCGTCGACCTTGAACTCGCGCATCATGCGATCGACGATGATCTCGAGATGCAACTCGCCCATGCCGGCGATGATCGTCTGACCCGTCTCCGCGTCGGAACGCACGCGGAACGTCGGATCTTCTTCGGCCAACTTCTGCAATGCGATGGCCAGCTTGTCCTGGTCGGCCTTCGTCTTCGGCTCGATGGCGACGTCGATGACGGGGGCCGGGAACTTCATGGCCTCGAGAATGATCGGCGCATCTTCCGTGCACAGCGTGTCGCCCGTGCGCGTGTCCTTCAGGCCAATCGCGGCGGCGATATCGCCGCAACGCACTTCTTCGATCTCTTCCCGCTTGTTGGCGTGCATCTGCAGCAGACGGCCCACGCGCTCGCGCTTGTCCTTCGTGCTGTTGTACACGTAGCTGCCAGACGTCAACACACCCGAGTAGCAGCGGAAGAAGGTCAGCTTTCCAACGAACGGGTCGGTGGCAATCTTGAACGCCAGGCCGGCAAACGGCGCATCGTCCGTGACCGGGCACTCGACGAACGTTTCGTCATGCTGCGGCAGGTGCCCCTTGATGGCCGGCACGTCGAGCGGCGCAGGCAGGAAGTCGATGACCGCATCGAGCAATGCCTGGACACCCTTGTTCTTGAACGACGCGCCACACAGGATCGGGATGAACTTGCCCGCGCACGTGGCGGTGCGGATCGCGCTGCGGATCTCCGCAATGCTGAGCTCCTCACCCGCCAGGTACTTCTCCATCAGCGCTTCGTCGTACTCGACCACGGTGTCGATCAACTTGTGACGCGCTTCCTCAACGGCATCGTGGAACTCGGCCGGGACGTCGGTCACCGTGAACGTCTTGCCGAGCGTCTGCTCGTCGAAGATATACTGCTTGCGCTCGATCACATCGAGGTGACCAGTGAACAGTTCACCGGATCCGACGGGGAGCTGCAACGGCTGCGCGCTCTTCGACAGGCGGTCATGAATCATGGCCACACAGCGTTCGAAATTGGCGCCGACGCGGTCCATCTTATTGGCGAAGATCATGCGGGGGACGGCATACCCATCGGCCTGGCGCCACACGGTCTCCGTCTGCGGCTCGACGCCGGCGACGGAGTCCAGCAGCGTGACCGCACCGTCGAGCACGCGCAACGAGCGCTGCACTTCGACCGTGAAGTCCACGTGGCCAGGCGTGTCGATGATGTTGATCCGATACTCCGGACCATCTCCCTTGGTGTCGCTCTGCCCATGGCGCTGCCAGAAACAGGTAGTCGCAGCGGACGTGATCGTGATGCCACGCTCCTGCTCCTGTTCCATCCAGTCCATGGTGGCGGCGCCATCATGCACCTCACCAATCTTGTGCGACTTCCCCGTGTAGTAGAGGGTGCGCTCAGTCGTGGTGGTCTTGCCGGCATCGATGTGGGCCATGATGCCGATATTGCGATAATGCTCGAGCGGGGTCGTACGCGGCATAGTCTTCAGGCGGCGGCTCGCTTTCGCGGCGCCAGGTGTTGACAAAGTGTGAGCGAACAAAGCCAGCAGGAACCGGCACGAACCAGCAAAAAAACGGCTGGACCAGACGCCTTGCTGAGCAAGACCGGTATCCATCCGCTGCCGCCGGGTGCACTCGCCGCTGTAGCACGAATGGGGACCCAAGGCGCATCGCGACACAACCTGTCGCAACGTTAAGTTGTCCGGCGTCCAACTTGACGTTCCGGTGCTTCCCGCTCGCTGGAGTGGGTAGCCGTGGTAAGGTAACCGCAGCTGACCTGGAGTCAATGGGCCAACGCACCCCGATGACACATCGGTGACACGCCCCGCCGCAGCCGCCCTTTTGAAAGATCCAGAGTTCGCCCGCTTGCGTAGGGTTCGGGGCAGGTTGACCTTGCGTCTGCCCATGCCGATCGTGCCGACCATGTAACAGTAGCCGCCACTCGCTGCCGATCGGTTGGTCCCACTTCCCGCCATTTCCGACGCCCACACCGCGTGAACTTCTTCGCCAACCGCGCCTTCGCTGCCTTCACGGTCGCGCTCGCTGCCAGCATGTGGGCCCTCTTCACCGACGTCGGCAGACCGTACTTGCCCTCGGTGCCGATCGTCATTTATAGCCTCTACCTGTACGCCAACCGGACTTCGGTCGGGCAGTTGAGCTCGGACGCCCTCAAGGACTCCCCGTACTTCCTGGGATTCCTGCTCACGATGTTCGCCCTGTTCAAGATTTTCAACGATGTCTCGGCGTCCGCCAGCATGTTCGGGCAGAATCCGGGGCTGCTCACGCAGGAAGTCGGCGCCGCGGTGCTCACGACCATCATTGGACTTTTTTGTCGGCAGGCGCTGCTGACGCTGATTCGAGATGAAGTGTCCGAAGAAGACGACCGGCTCGCGGCGTTAGCCAACTCCGTCACCAGCCATGCGGTCGCCTTTGAAGTGGCCCGGCAGCAGTTCTTCCGGGACATGGCCCAAGAGCGCGAGCGGCAAACGGCAGAATTCAAGGCCACGCACGATCGCTTTCTTGCCCAACTCGACGGGATGGCGCTTGCCCGCCCGCTGGTGGTGGAGCGCGTCGCCGCTGTCGGCGCGCCGGAGCCCCCACGGACGCTCCCCTACACCGGCCCCACCGGGAACACGCCGCCCTCCACCACCGCGGTCTCGACGCCCGGTCAGAGCAATGCCATCGGCGCCGCGCTTCTGCAGCCGCCGTACCTGGGACAAGGACGCGCCCCCGGCGCGCCGCGTCGCGAAGAGTGAACCCTCCCGCGAGTGGCTCGGGAAAGCGCCGCCGTGGCGGACGGAGCGGTCAATCCATCATCGGCTTCACCGAGGCGGAACTCGGCCTCTTTCTCGCCCTGCTCTTCTTTGGGTTGAGTCAGCTCGGCCAGACGGGCACCCCCAAAACGACGGCGCGCGCGCAAGCGACGTTGGCGGCCGATTCATCCAATATTCGCAATCCCCGCTTGGCGCAGCTGTTGGCGCTGGCGCGCCGCTTGGATTCGCTCGAACGCGCCGTACGCACGGCCAACGCTCGAGACAGTGCCGTCGCCGCACGGCTGGCCCGACTACAGCGCGAACGGGACTCGCTCATGGCGCTGACCCGCGGCCAAGCGCCTGGCGTCACCGGAGGCGTTCCCCGCGCAGCGGCCGCGGTGCCGCGCGTCACCAGTGAACGGCTCATCGCCGTCGAACGAGAGATCGCTACCGCGCAGCTCGAACGCAGCACGTCGGCCACTACGCTGGCGGCGACCTCCGGCCAGGCCGACGCGACACGGCGGGAGCTGGACGCGATCGCTCCCTCGGTCTCACGACTTGTCGCTGAAGGGCAGCCCGGCGCGCCGGCAACGG
This sequence comes from Gemmatimonadales bacterium, assembly GCA_038234895.1. Classification (GTDB taxonomy): domain Bacteria; phylum Gemmatimonadota; class Gemmatimonadetes; order Gemmatimonadales; family Gemmatimonadaceae; genus Gemmatimonas. The sequence continues at coordinate 14,831 of JBBQSM010000090.1, read as the reverse complement.
CAGCCCTCGCCGCCGCTGGCACGCCCGGCAGTGGGCCAGGCGCCGCGGGAGCCAGCGGCAGTGGCCTCGGGGCCGCGCGGGCGGACGTCGTTCCCGCCACGCGCGATACCATGGCGATGGTGCGGGCGCTCGCCGGCGCGCCGACGCCCCCTGTGCCGGGCTCGACGCTCGTCGCGTCAGGCGGACTCGGCGCTACGGGAGCCCGCGGTATCCCAGGCGCTCCAGGGTCTCCCGGCAGCGGTGCATCCGGCAGCGGTGCATCCGGCAGCGGCAGCCCCGGAACGGGCACACTCGGAGGAGCGGGCGGTGTGCCCTCCGGCGGTGTGCCCTCCGGCGGTGCGCCCTCCGGCGGCTCGCCGACCGGCGCGGGCGCGGTGCGCATTCTCGGAGCGGCCGTAGGGGGAGCCGGGAGCGCTGGTGGCGCGGCCAGCGGTCCGGGCCGCTCGCGACAGACCCCCACCTGCATCGAGCTTCGGGTCGACAGCGCCTCAGTCGCCGATGTGCTGATCGTATCGTCCGATCGGTACGAGGCGCGCGGAACGACCGGCTCGCTCGATCTCCTGCTGCAAACGCTCGCCCCCGATCTCGCACGGGCGCGCCGGAATCAGTGTCGCAACAACGTGCGCATCCGGACAGCCGCGAACCTGGCGGTCGACGACTACATCCTCGCGCTGAACGCCCTGCTCCCCTACTTCAACACCGAGCTCGCGCCGCCCGCCTCAGGGCGCTGACCGGAGCGCGGCAACGCGAGTGCCTCGGGCGCGAACGCCGCCGCTCCGATACGAGTCGGCGGCAGACGCCCGGCCGAAAGGCTCCCGCCGGACGCGCCCCGCTCGATCGTCACGAACACCTCCCCGTAAGTCATTGAACCACCGGCCGTCGCGCTTCGCACGCGGACGCGCACGCCACCGCTGGCTGCGTCGATGCCCCAGCAGGATGTGCAGTGGTCCAGCGAATCCGGAGTGGCCTGCGGCAGGAACGACCCGCCGATCGATACCCGCTGCGCCCGCGACATGTCGGGAAACGTCACGTCGAGCACCGACCCGTTTGGCATCGCGGTCGCCATCAGCTCGAGACGCAGTGGGACACGGCCGGGGGTCCGTGCCTCCAGCAGCACGTCAAGCGGCACCGTGAGCGACGTAAACGTCGAATCGTATCGCACGGGAGAAACAGCCACGCGCGATTCGGCGCGCAGCGCACGTCGCACGTCGAGTCCCTGCGGCAACGCTTGGTCGCTGCGCACCACCAACTGCGCGAATGGCGTCGCGCATGCCCACGCCCGCCAAGGACTCTGCTCGGCGCATCCATCGCGTAACAACGGGGCATCCGGCACAATCGACGACGTTGCTCGTCCACTCAGCGAGCCGTCGCGATCGAGCACGATAGCCGACTTGGTCGCGTCGTAGCCCGGCAGCACCGCGTCGAAGGCCACGCGTGTCGCATGCTCAAACTGCAGCCCTTCGACCCAGTTCGCCCCGCTGATCGGCCACGGGTTGACCGGGTGAAAACCGAGCGCGCTCGCGTCCGCGCCGGCGCGCGCATCGAAGTTGGCGAAGAGCGTACGCGATACGCCGACTGGCCCGTCGTAGAACCAGAATCCGCGGACCGGCGCCCATGCACGCGGATTGACGCCCCGATTCTCGCTGACCCCCACGACGAACGATTTCTCGAGCGAGCTTTCGGTCGCCGCGAACACGGCGCCGGACATGTTGTCGGCGAGCGTGGCGTCGATGAGGTGCATGTTGCTGCCGCGAAACCACGCGCCCAACGCCTGATTCTTGTACGCGGTCAGTCGTCGGAAAATGGCTGGCGCGACCGCGCCAGTCGCGCCGTTCTGCCGCGGCTCGTACCACGTGATGCCGAGCGCGCCCGACGCATCCGTGCCTTCGTCCACCCAGAGTCCGCTGCGCACGTTGGAGTGCACGGTGTTGCGATCGAATCGTCCGAGCGGCTCATGGCGCGGCCGCACGTTGCGCGTGGCCGAGAGTCCGGTGGGATACTCGGGGAGCGCGTACCAGATGCCGAAACCGTCGGATCCGGCCGCGACATTATCGTGCAGGTCGTTGTCCGGATTGGTGACCCAAAACGTCGCCGGTCGCTCGTCGGAGGGGAGCAATCGCTCGGACGCCTCGGGGGCGCGCGTGCGCATCCCGAGATTGCCCGCGAGGACGTTGCCGCGCTCCACGCCGTCCTCGAGAAAGAACCCGTGTCCGACGTGGTCGTAGCAGACGTTGCGTTCAAGCGTCACGCCGTTGGTGCCGTGAATCGTCATGCACCGGTTGTAGCTCTGCCAGACGGCGTTGTCGCGGGCATAGTGTCCCTCGGTATCGCGCGCGAGATGCCAGTGCAGCGGGTAGCGCCCCAGTTTACCGCGCTGGCCCACACGCACGAACTCGGTGCCTTCAACGTGGGCGATGCTGCCGGGATGAATCATCACCTGCGCCCCGAAGCCGGTGACCGCAGACGCAGAGTCGCCACGAATGACCACATTGCGCGAAAGCAGTGCGACTTCGGCGCGCTCATCGAGCGTCCGACCGGCGATGACTTGCCGCACGCCCCAGTGCGAATGCGTCAGCGGTCGCGCGAGATGTACGGTCGCGCCCTCGATCCCAACGATCTGCCGTTCCTCGGATTCGGACGGATCGAAGCCGGTCGCGCTGATCGCGATATGATCCCCGACGCGCCAAGAGACCTCACGCTCGAGCTCAATGGTGCTGCTGCCTGACGGCGCGTGTGCCCCAAGTCGCGTCCAGGACACAACGCGCGCCCCGTGCAGTTCGAGTGTGCCACCGGCGACGATGATCCCCTTGCCACCGGCGCCAAACTCCTGCTGCTCGCTTGCGCTCCCGGTCAGCGTGATGACGGCACGATGCGCGAAGCGTCGCTTGGCCGTGCCGATCTCCAGCATCCCCAGCACGTCGATCGTGCGAGCGGACAGTTCGAGATCGTGTGTATCGTCGAACGAGAGCGTGCCGAGCACCGCAATCCGACGGAGTGCGGGCGGCGTAGTATCCAGGAGGATGCGCCTTCCGGCCGGGATGATCGCATCGTCTCCGGCACGCGGGACGACGCCCGCCGGCCACGCCGAGGGGTCGGACCAGCGGTAGACGCTATCGTCGCGGGTCGTCAGATTGTAACGCAGGTCATGGCGATGCACGTCCGCCGGCGCGAGGACGCGATCGCCGGGTGCGCAGGCGCTGACGACCGAAAGCAGCAGCAGACCACGTGCCGCGCGCGACAGCAGCACGACGGTTTGGCAGCGGGAAGAGAACGCAGAATGCCCCATGCGTTCTCTTTCGTCGAGGCACCATCTGTTCTTGAGTACGCACGCCGTCGTCGAAACGGACCATGCCAGCGGTGTGCGGCCGGACGGCGTTGTATGCCGCCAGTGTGACGATCGTGCCAACGTGGTATCGCGCGTAGGCGTTGTAGCGTCTGATGGTTACGCAGTCTCGCACGACCAATTGTTCCGTCTCTCATTCCTCCGCATGCCCACTGCTGGTGCCGCATCGCCACCGCTCGCGCTGCTCAAGCGACCGCCAGGACTGGTGTGGTCGCAGCGGTTGCTGTCCGTGGTGACGATTCTGCTGGGTGCTCGCTACTTGTGGTGGCGGTGGACCGAGACGGACAACCCATCGGCGCACCTGTTCTTCCTGCTCTTCGCCGCCACGGAAACGCTGGCGTACCTCTCGACCGTCGGGCTGATGGTCGTCTCGTGGCGACAGCGGTTCTATGAAATCCCGGCCACGATGCCGGATCGCACCGTCGACGTGCTGATCGCCACATATAACGAGCCGCTGGAGATTCTCCGCGACACGGTCGCCTGTGCCGTGGATATCCGCTATCCGCATCGCACGCTGCTGCTGGACGACGGCAACCGACCCGAGGTCGCGACGCTGGCCGAGGAGTTCGGATGCGTCTACCTCGGACGCTCAGACCGGAGCCACGCCAAGGCGGGCAATCTGAACAACGGGCTGCGCCACAGTACGGCGGAATTTCTGGTGACGCTCGACGCCGATCATGTGCCCTCCCCCGCATTGATTGACGAGATGATCGGGTTCTTCCGCGATCGCTCGGTCGGCATCGTGCAGGCGAACCAAGACTGCTACAACCTCGATTCATTCCAGCACGAAATGGACTGGCGTGAACGGCATGGCTGGCAGATGCAGGAGCTGTTTTTCAGCGTGATTCAGCCGGCCAAGGACGGCTACAACGCGACGATCTACTGCGGCAGCCCGGCGATGCTGCGCCGCTCAGCGCTGGACGATATCGGCGGATTTGCCACCGGGACGATCACCGAAGATCTGCACACCGGCTTGCGCCTGCAAAAGCGAGGCTGGCGCGTGCTGTATTTCAACCGCAGCGTGGCGCGGGGACTCGCGGCGCAGACCTTCGCCGGGTACGCCGCACAGTGGCGACGCTGGGGGGTCGGTTCGACGCAGGTGCTGCGCATGGAGAAGCCGATCCTCGGACGAGGCCTCACACTCGGCCAACGCTTCTGCTACCTCGCGTCGTACGAGTACAACGTGATCTTCAGTTGGGTACGCCTGTTCAGCGTCGCCACCGTTATTTTCGCGTCGCTCACCGGCATCTTCCCCCTCCTCAGCGATCCGCTGTCGTTCGCCGGCAACTATCTGCCGTTTTTGGCTGCAAACCTGCTCGCGACCAGCATCCTCGCCGGCAACTGGCGCACGCCGTTCTTGATGGAGCGATACAACTTCGTCAAGATCCACGCGACGCTCACCGCACTCTCCGGCTACTTCCAGCGCAACGCCACGTTTCAGGTCACGCCGAAATCGCGATCGCCGGCAACACCGCTGGCGCAGGCCGCGCCGTACATCGTGCTGCTGTTCCTGGTGTACACGGCGATGGTATGGGCCGTCGTGCAGGCATGGCAGGCACAGAACGAGGGGCAGTTCTGGGCGTACATCGTCACGGCGTGCTTCGGGGTGTACTTCTTCGCTGTCACGTCGCCTGCAGTGGCACGCGTGGTCGAGCGGCGCGAGGCGCGTGCGGCGTATCGGTTTCCCCAAGATCTCAATGTGAGCGCGCGCTTTGCGTTGCAGCGCATCGGCAGCGACGGACGCGTTGGAATTCCTGGGGCCACCTTCGCGCGCAACCTGAATCGCAGCGGCGTGTCGGTTACGCTCGACGAGAAATTGGACGTGGGTACCTATGTGACCGTCAAACTGACGCTGCCGGACCGCGAGGTTGAGGCGTTCGGCCAGGTGTCGTGGACGGAGCAGTTCAAAGTCAACGGCATCTGGCGCTACGCCAACGGCATTCGCTTCCTCGTGTCGAACTTCGATGACGGTGACGCCATCATGCAGCACCTGTTCATGGAGGTCGCGCCGAGACATGCGCAGTGGCTCACCATGACGGCGCAGCATCAGGGTGCACGCAGCGGATTCACCCCGCCCGACAACAAGGCCGTGCCGGATCAGTCCGATACGGCGTCCGCCGCATGAGCATCTCGCAGAAGAACGTCTCGCATCGGATTGTGCGTGGCTTGTGGCATCGCGTTGGCGTGGCGCTCGGCGCACTGGCGTTGGTGCTCGTAACCGCAACGCCATCGCAGGCACAGTCGCTCACCGCCACACTCGACTCGGCGCGCGCAGCGCGCGACCGAGGCGCGCTCGATCGGGCGACGACGCTGTATCAATCGGTGCTCCGCACGGACAGCACGTCGCGGCCGGCGCTGCGCGAATTGGCCGACGTGCTCAGTGCACAGGGCAAATGGCAAGCGGCGCTGCCTCTGGTGCAACGCCTGTCCGATCTCGGCGTCGCCAACGTGACCGTGGAACGCGATCTCGGCCAGTGGTTGTCATGGTTGGGCGAGACGGAGAAAGGCTTGGTGCATCTCCGACGCGCGGTCGCGCTCGCGCCCGACGCGGATACGCTGAGGCTCTCGCTCGGTCGCGCGCTGACGTGGTCTTCGCAGACACGTGCCGAGGGGCTCACGACGCTGCGCGATCTCGTGCGGGAGCGTCCGGCGTTTTTTGAGGCGCGTCATTCGCTGGCGTCGGCACTCACGTGGGATCCCACTACGCGCGCGGAGGGCATGCGATTGCTCTCGGTCCTGGTGCGCGAGAATCCGTCGTCCAACGAATTGGTCACGGAGTACGCCGACGTGTTGTCGTGGATTCAGGAATCGCGTGGTGAAGCGATGCAACTGTATGAGCGCGTCGCGTCGCGTGATCCGGGCAATCTGGCGGCGGCGCGCGGTCGGTTGAACGTGCTCACATGGTCCGGCCGCACACGTGAGGCCTTGCGACTCGCCGACTCGCTGCTACTGCGTACACCGAACGACAGCGTGCTACTGCTGGGCCGCGGAAATTTGCTCGTGGCACTCGGGCGTCCCGCCGACGCGGTGGCGGTGCTGCGACCGCAGCTGGCGCGGACGCCGGGCAACACTCAACTGGCCGAACAGCTGGCGTACGCGTTGCTCGCCTCCGGAGAGTTTGCCGAAGCGCGGCAGGTCGCTTCGCGGATCGCCGAAACCACGTATCCCAGCGCGCCGGACTGGGTGCGACGCGGCGCCGCACCGGCGATCGGTATCGATGCAAGCTTTACCAATACGTCGCTGGGACTCTCACTGGCGCGGGCGCTGGCCACCGCCTCGTACCCGGTGGCCGCCGGAACGCGTGTGGCGATCACCGGCGGCCCAACGCGTTTCGTGTCGGGCAACGATCGGTTCGTGTCGGGCAGCGTGGCCGCGTCGATCGAACGTCGTTCCCCGCGCATCACGCTCGCACGGCTGGAGGCTGGCGCTGAACGTTACCCTGATGCCCCGACCAGTTGGTCTGGAGCCGCCGAGATCGAGCGGTCGCTGCAGGGGCGGGCTTATCTGCGATTGTTCGCGCGCCGCACGCCCGTGGAAGATTCGCGTCGCGCCGCCAGCGGCCTGACGGAGAACGGACAGTTCGTTGGGCAGGTCCGCGCGAACGTGGCCGGCCTGTCAATCCGCGTGCCGTCCATTGGCGCCGGATTCACCGTCAACGGGTCGGTCGCGGCCGGGGTCAACAGCGGACGCTCGCTGGAGAACAACACGCGCCGCGAGGCAAGCCTCACCCTGACTCGCGGATTCGGTCTCGGCGCGAGCGCAGCGCGCGTCGAGCTGGGCACCGGTATTTCCTATCTGGATTTCGAGTTTGACGCGAATCAGCGCGACCCGGGTACACCGACCGCGCGATTCGGCGGGTACTGGAGCCCGGACGACTTCAGCAACGCGTTCGTCTCGGCGGGACTGATTGTGCCCATCACCGGTCGCCTCACGTGGCGCACCGATGGGGCGGTCGGCCAGCTGGTTTCAAGCCGGCAGGGCGCACCGAATGCGAACAGCTTCAATGCAACAACCGATCTGCGCTGGACCGGACGTCGCGGCTGGGATGCGAACGCGGGCTTTTTCTACCTCGACAATCTCGGTGGCTTCCGCTTGCAGCAGGGCCGTCTGGGCATCAGACACGCCTTTTAACACCCGCGTTATAACCTCCCGCCTGGCTCAGCGTACCTGATCGGCGCCGGGGGCATCGGCACGCACCCACAGCTGATATGCGCCGGCGCCATCGGACAACTCGAACGGCAGCTTGGCCGCCAGCCGATAGCGCGGCTGTGCGTGCAACAGCTCTTCTTCCATCGCAAGCGCCCAGGTGCGTTGCGGTCCAAAGCGCAGCACGACGGCCGTGAAGTAGCCGTCGCGAATGGCGCGACGGAATGGTGCGATCTCGCCGGGCGTGCGGGCCGATTCACCGGCATAGTCGAAGAAATACGGGTGGACCCAGTGCGCGGCCGGAACGGGCGGTACGAGATAGAGCGCACCGAGATCCGGCTCTTCCGCGAGGAAGCGCGCACTGTCGGACACGACCGGCGCGAGTGTTGCGTAGGCACGCTGCGTGTTGTCCGGCCAGTAACGAAACAGGCGGCGCGATTCCGCGAGTCCCGGCTGCACGATGGCGCGTGCCACGATGGCGATTGCCGCCGCCGCGACCGCCGACGCAATCACGACATCGTTTCGCGCCCAGCGCTTGCGCAACCAGTGAAGCAGGCCGTCAACCGCCCCGCCGGCCAGACTGGCAAAAAGCACCAGGGCAAACGCCATGTGCTTGTGCAGCGAGACGAACTCGTGCAGCCGCACGTGATTGAGTGGCGCGAGCAGTGCGCTCGCAAAGATGCACAACGCCACCCAGCGCATGCGCGGCGTTGCGACCGCCAGTCCCGGGATCGCGAGCGTCGCCACCGCGCCGCCGAGCGTGAGCGCAAAGCCGATAAGCGCACGCACATCTCCACCGCTGGTCACCGATCGCGACAGCGTCGTCGTGACGAACCCGGTCCACATGGCACGCGAATCATCGAGTAGTGCCAGACCAACCACGGCCGTGACTGCTCCGATGCCAGCCAGCACGCCGCGAGTCCATCGGGCGCGACCGGTGGCTGCGAGCGCGCACACCAGCACGATGCCCGGCGCGTACAGCAGGGCCGCGTACTTGACCATGGCGGCGGCGCCGATCGCCAGTCCGGCCAAGACCGCCGTGGCGGTGCCCGAGCGCTCGCGCCGGTCGACCGCGAGCGCCAGCGCCAGCGCGAGCAGCGCGACGCTCGGCGCGTCGTAGGTGGCAAAGCGGCTCAGAAAGAGCACAGGCGCCTGCACGGCAAACAGCGCCGCGGCCGCAATGCCGGCCACACGACTGGCAAAGAGCTGTTGCGCCGCGGAACAGACGGCGACGATCGCGACCAGCAAACAGATCAGACTAAAGGTGCGTACGCCCTCGAGCCCCCCAGAAGCGTAGAGCACGGCCGCGAGCCGTGGATACAGATGCGGCGCGCCCGAGAGATACGTGGCGATCGGTGGTGGCGCCGCCCCGTGCTGCGCCGCTTCCGCGAGTTGCTGGCCAGAGACGATGTAGGTGGCTTCGTCCACGAACGCGTCGTTGCGCAAGGCATGCGACAGCTGCCAATGCAAGACCAGCACGAGCAACAGGGAAAGCGCGGTGACGACATGCGTCCGCACGACGGCGGCCGCCTGACTTCTGTTCCCGATGCTTTGCGTGCTCACGCGTTGACCAGCAGATGCATTGCGGCTGACACCGTCACGACGGAGAGGATTGGACGCAATTGCGAGCGACGCGCGCCCGCCGACGTCAGTCCATTTGGCGGGAGAGGGACGATGTGCGCAAATTACCGCGATGCGATCTGCCGTCCAACTGTCACCTCGACTTCTCCGATGGCGCTGAACACGCCCGCGTCGTCACAGCGCCCCCCCGAAGCCGAGCTGGCCGTGGTGGTGCACCGCGCGCGTCGATCGCCGCATCTGACCTCACAGCACGGCACGTGGTTGGCCGTGGTGCTGCTGCTGGCCTTCACGCTGCGCGCCCTCGATCCCGGATTCAACTCCGCCTTCGAGGGCGAGAGCTTCATGGTGCTCATGGGGCGCAGTATTCTGGACGGCGGTGCGGACGTGGCCGCATATATGCGCACGGCGTTCGGCTGGTATCTCTGGCCCGTCGTGGCGGCGCTCACGGACTATGTCGGCGGACTGACGGCGCTCCGGCTCCTCGCCGCGATGCTCGGCACCTGCGCGGTGGGCGCCGTGTTCGTACTTACGCGTCGGCTCTTCGATGAGCGCACCGCGCTCGCGGCTGCGTTGCTGGCCGCGGCGTTCGCGCCAGCGGTCGTCGCGTCCCGCATCGCGACGCCGGACGCCGCCGGTATGGCCCTGCTGGCGTGCACCTTGGCCACCTTCACGCGCGCCGTTCAGACGGGTACCTGGGGCGCTTGGATTTTGGCGGCCTGCTTCGCTCTCGCCAGCGTGCTCGTCAAGCATGCACTGGCCGGCATCATTCCGCTCCTCTGTCTGCTGGCCCCGGTCGTAGACCGGCGTCGCGGGCTGCTCTTTACGTTTGTGGTGGCCGCCATCCTTGCGGCGTACGCCACGTGGTATGTCGGCGTGCTGCAGGAAATGATCGCAGGCGTATCCGCCGCAGCGCGAAACACGAGCGCTGCTGGTGGCGCCGCGCCCGCCCTGCTGCGCGAGCATCTGGATGTGGTACTGCTCATTGCGCTCAGTCTTGCCGCGCTCGTGCACGGTGATCGCGAGGTGCGACAGACGATCGTGCTGCTTCTGCTCGGCGCGCTCTCGTTGGCCATGGTGCCGAGTTCACTCGCCTTCGACCCACATGCCTGGTCACACGTGGTGTATCCAACCATGCTGTTGCTGCCGGCCGCCGGTGTCGGTGCACTCGCGCTCGCCGACCGCATCGTGCGTCGCGACAACGCGCTGGTCGGAGTGGTCATGTCGGTGATCGCGGGCAGCGTCTTCCTGCTCAGTGGACATGGCTTCACCCCGATGCGTCGCGGCATTCCGGCCGTGTGGCCGAATACGAACGTTGTCGCGGAGTTTTTACAGACGCGCGTGTTGTTCGGCCAACAGGTGCTCGTCGACGACGCCGCCGTGCGCTACGTGCTCGCCAATGTCACCCCGCAACAGGCCATCGCCGACGAACAGTCGTTCGACTACGACGGACTGGTCGCACCCACCTCGTACGCGCGAGCTCTCGCGGCGGGCGTGTTCGACTACATCGTGCTGGACGGCAACGACACCGATGGCGCGCGTGCGCTTCATGCCGCGATTGATCCGGTGCTGGCCGGACGCTACGTGGAACGTTTCCGTGCCCTCCAGCCGACCACCGGCGAAGACGCCGTCATCTTCGAGCGGATCTATCCCCCCGTAACGCGACCGGACAACGCGCCGCGCATTGTGGTCGAAACCCCGCAGGCGAACGTCACCGTCATCGCATCGGGAGCCCGGCCGTCGGCTGTCGTCTCCGGATACGTGGAGCGCGCACCAGCGGGGGCGCAGCTGCGCGTCGACGTGTTCACCGACGACTGGTACGTACAAGGCCCCGTGATACCGGCTGCCGGCGCCCGGACAACGTTTTCGCGACGGGTCGTGCTCGGGGGCCAGGGCCCACACCGGTGTCAGCACGCCATTCGGGTGCGTCTCCTCGGCAGCAAGGATCGCATACTGCACGAAGTGCAGGTGAACGGGATCAGACGCGCCTCCGCAGACAGCGCGACGATCCCCTGCACAACGGACGGGCCGTCGTAACGCACGTGACATAACGACCACGCGATGATCCGGTAGACGGAAGGGCGACCTCAGCGTGCCTCGCAGCTGCCGCCGGCAGACTCGCTGTTCACGCGCGCAACTTCGGTCACGGTGGTGGTGGCAATCAGGCCACCTCGCGCGTCGTAGGCACGTGCGCGGATGATGTGATGGCATTGCTGGATGCCGGTACCACCAAGCGTTGCCGTCACTTCGAAGAGCCCACTGAGTGGATCGACGTCGACCGCGTTCCCTTGGGGCCACCAGCGGTTCGTGTAGACATCCACCTGCACCCGCTCACCGCCACGTCGCGGCGAACGCAGCTCTCCGCGCACCACGACCGTTTCGCCGACACGGGCATCGGAGCCCGGTTCGCTGATGATCAGCCGCCCATCGACAACCGGCGTTACCGTCACGCGTGGCGACACGCGGCGGAAGATCTGCATCGGGCCGGCGGTGGCGGAATCCTGCGTGTCCACGATCAACGCATAGCGTGCGGCAAGCACCGGCGTGATCGCGTTTCGAAGATCCGTCGACGAGCCGAACGCAGAGCCATTCAGCAGGATGAAATCGAATTCGCCATCGCGCACCGCGGCGCGATACGCCAACGCACCGGTGGAGTCGTGATAGGCGTACGCGAACGCATCCGCGAGCTGGTCGCTGCGATAGAGCGGCCATAGTTCGTAGCGCAGGGTCTGGTCGTCAACCAGAACCTTGCGCGTGGGGTCGGGCCAAGCGCGCAGGTAGTCGGCGAAGAAGCCGTTGTTCGGCCAGCTCAGACCGACGTCAGCGCGCGTGGGGTGCCAGTTGCGACCGGCCAGCGCCAGCGGAACCATCACGATCGTGGCAGTCAGCAGCAGCGCCCGACCCGAGTTCGCGCCTGCACGCTGCAGCAGCAAGGACAGCGCGTGCACCGCGAGCGGTGCCAGCAGCAGCAGCACGTACGCCGCCTGCTTGTATTGCAGGTAGTCTGTTCGCTGTGCGACACTCACCGCGGCAAACAACAGCGCGCCCCCGAACATCACCCAGCGCGCGCGCCACATCGTTTTCTGATCGAGCACGAATGCGATGACGCTGAGTAACAGACACGCCCATACATCGAGACGTTGCCAGCCATAGATCTGCGCAAGTTCGTGCGAGGGCGCTTTCAGCGCAGCAAACGACCGCAAGAACGCGAGCATGTCGAGCATTTCCTTCCAGTAGATCGCGACGTACGTCAGCACGAGTAGCGTCAGCAGGACCGAGAACCAACGCCTCGCCACGGGGCCGGTAAACCAGGCCACGAGCACCATCGGCGGACCGTACATGCCGATGGGATGCTTGCACAGAAAGGCGGCGAACACGCACAGCGCCGAGAGCACCCAGTAGCGTCGGCGACCGTCGGCCATGGCTTCCACGAAGCAGGCGATACCGATGGCGAGAAAGCTGATCGTGCCTGCCTCACGGAACGCGACGCGACCGGCCTGCACGAGCGGCGACAGTGCCACCAGGAGCGCGGCGGCCGCCACCGCTTCGTTCCGTCCGAAGAGCCGCCGCGTCGTGTGCACCACGGCCGCAAGCGCGCCGACGCCGAGCAAGCCGGTCATCGTGCGCATGCCGACCACGCCGCCCCATTGGTCGGCCCACCAGGACATCAACGGGAAGAGATACCAGCCGATGTAGACCGGGATGGGGCTCGGTGTGAGCTCTCCGCGCAGCACGGCCCGGCCGACGAGCACATTGGTCGACTCGTCGAGGAAGATCGTGTTGTAGGCCAAGTCGTGCAGGCGGAGCCACGAACCGAGGCCAAACACCAGGGCCAGCAGCCACCACTGCTCCGCGCTGAACGGCGCCAGTGGCCTCATCAGGTTACCTGCGGTACCGCTGGGACGGTCGGGTTCGGAATCCATACCATGACTATGGGATGCCGTGCACCAGTCTGGCACCCCCGAAGCGTGGCGACCGCGCGACATCTGCCGGTTCCGATTGTCGTGCGGACGCATCGACCGACGATCTCTTTTCGGGCGACTCAGAGATCCGCCGTCACGCCACCGGCGTAAATGGTTGGAATTCGATAGATTTGACGTGCCGGCTCACCGTTACTCCTTATGGACGAGGTCGGCACGCTGCTTGCGACGTCTTGGTAGCTATCCGGCGGCCCGTTTTTGCCGGATTGCGGCGTGTCAATCGATCATCCCAGCGCCTCTCCCGCTTCTCGGTGCCATCAATGTCTCTTCGTCATCGTACGCTGTTCGCCGTCGCGGCGGCCTTGCTCTCGTCGCCCGCGCTGCTCAGCGCGCAGGGATGCAACCCTGTCGACGCGGCCAACAACTCGTGCTTTATCGACCCGACCCCGGCGCAGTCCACGGTGACCGCAGCGGGCGTCGGTTTCGTCAGCGGCGGGTTTCCTGTGCAGGTCGCGGCCCGGTATCTGGGTGGCATCGCGCTGTTTCAGAGCGATGTCTACTTCTTCCAGGGCTTCTTCGGCACTGGCTTTGATTTGCTGAATCCACTCTCGAACACGGCCGACTACACGCTGGTTGGCGGCAAGCCGTACAACTCGTCGCCGGTGCATGCGCCGGGCGCGTCGCCGTGGATTGCACTGCCAGGCACGTACCTGTCGACCGAAGAACTGGTGTTTGGCATTCGGGTGCAGGAAGCCGGCGTAGCAGATCGCTGGTACTACAGCGGCTATGGTGCCTACGGCTACGACCGCAACCCGAACTGCCGCAACTCGCAGCCGGGCGGTCCGGCCTGCTCTACGGCGTACGCGAATCTGTTCCTTGGCGGTGCGGCGCCGGACAGCGACAGTGATCCGAACAACAACAACCTTCGGTACGGCACGCCTGCCCCGTGGACTGCAGCCTGGAACACCGGCAATGGCTATTACGACGGAACGGACGCGCTCCTCGGCTTCGAAGACGAAGGCGGTTGGAGCGACGGCGATTTCAACGACGCCCTGATCGCGCTCGATTTCTCGCAGGTCCGTCCGTCGGTGGTGCCTGAGCCGTCCTCGATCGCGCTGGTGGCGGCCGGCCTCGCGCTGACCGTGGGCGCCGCCCGTCGGCGTAAGCGGAAAGCGTAACTGCCCCCCTGTACGAACCGGGGCCCGCCAAGGTTGGGCCCCGGCAGTGCAGGAATCGCTCTCAAAGTAAGGCACAACAAAAAGGCGCCCCGGATCACGAAGATCCGGGGCGCCTTTTTCACTGTACTGCCTGTTGAGCTACCAGCGATAATGCGCGAACGCCTTGTTGGCTTCAGCCATGCGGTGCGTGTCTTCCTTCTTCTTGATCGCATTGCCCTCGCCACGGCTGGCCGCCAGCACTTCAGCGGCGAGCTTTTCACGCATCGACTTCTCGTTGCGGTCGCGGGAATACCCGATGAGCCAGCGCATGGCCAGCGCGGTGCGACGATCCTGACGCACTTCGACGGGCACCTGGTAAGTGGCACCACCAACGCGACGGCTCTTCACTTCGACGACCGGCTTCAGGTTGTTCAACGCCTGCTTGAACACGCCCACACCCGGCTGGCTCGTCTTCGCTTCGACGATGTCCATGGCGCCGTAGAAGATGCCTTCGGCGGTGGACTTCTTGCCCTGGATCATCAGCGAGTTAATGAACTTCGAAACGGTCTGGCTGTCGTAACGCGCATCAGGCAGAATGGTGCGCTTTACGGCGCTTTTGCGGCGGCTCATTTCTTCTTACCTCCCTTCGCGGCTGCAGCAGCCGCGGCGCCCTTCTTGGGACGCTTG
>JBBQSM010000089.1:0-18717 GCA_038234895.1 Gemmatimonadales bacterium | reverse complement strand
GCCCTGCACGATGGTGTAGCCGTTCTTCTGGCCGAGCGGGTTCTTCCCCTCCACGTAGTCCATGCGGATGCTCCCATCCTGCATACGCACGGTGGCCAGCAGATCGCGCGCCTCACGTTGCTTCTTGTCGGCCGCACTGGATGTGATACGATACGAGAACGTGACGCCGGTGGCGCGCGATACAGACGCAGCAATGGAGTCGAACGACCGCGCATCGGCGGTCGCGTACAGTGCCGCGCCAAGCGCAACGACAACGGCCGAAGCGCGTGGGAGCGCGCGAGTGAGTCGGTTAGTGTAGTGCATGGTGTCCCCGGATCGAATGCATTGACGAACACAGGTCGTATCGATCGACACGACATCACTGGAAGCTACCAGATCGGCCGAGCGAGACAAGCATGATGCGTCGCAGCCACAGGTACATGTGATGTACATGTGATGTATATGTGATGTACACATGATATGCATGTGACGTTTGGTCCCGCACCGTAACCGTCGCGTTAGTGTCTACGGTAGCGCCGCTCCGGGAGACCATCCGGTGTCGCGCATCCTCTCGAGCAGAGACAAAACGGCCTCCTTCTCCACATGCACCGGACAGACCAGCACATCGCCGGGTAGCGCCCAGCGAAGGGCACGACGCACTGCCTCGAACTCGCTTGGCGCAATCTCGACGGAGTCTGGACTCGCGCCAAGCTGCGCCAACTCCGCCGAAAACAGCGCAGGCAGTTCGCCAGCGGAGCGTCCCCGCAGCATGCGCTCCATTTCCTTGATGATCACGCGATCGAAGACGGTCACGGACCATGCGGCGCGCACAAGCGCACGCAGTTGCCGGTCGTCGCGGTCGCCCGCCTGGCCCAGCAGCAAGAGCCGTCGCGCTGCGGGAATTTCAGCGGCGGTTTGGCACAACGCGCTCAGCCCTTCCGGATTGTGGGCGTAGTCCACCAGCACGGTCACGCCACCGAAGTGCGACAATTGCAGCCGGCCGGGATTGTCGGCGGCCGCCGCACCAAAACGGTGCAACGTGGTGCGAATGGCACTCACGGGAATACCGAGCACCGCCGCCAACACAGAGGCGCCAAGCAGGTTGGCCACGTTGTGCGGTGCCGCGCCACCAAGGGTCAGCGGCAAGTCGGCGACGGCGCCGAGCTCGTGCCACTGCCCGTCGTGATGCAAGCGCAGCCGCGCATCGCCCACGACGCCCGCGCTCCCGCCGGCCAGCACGTGCGCCTTCACGAGCGCGTTGTCCTGATGCAGCGAGAACCAGGCCAACGGCACTGACAACTCTGGCGCCAACTCACGCAGTGTCACGTCGTCGGCATTGAGCACGAGACGTCCGTCATCGCCGATCGCCTGCGCCACGACCGCCTTGGCCAACGCCAAGTCCCGCAGCGAATGCACCCCGTACTCGCCAAAATGGTCGGCGGCAATGTTGGTGATGATCGCCGCCTTCGCCCGGTGCACGGCGAGTCCGCGGCGCATGATCCCGCCGCGTGCGGTCTCCAGCACCGCCGCTTGCACACGATGATCACGGAGAACCTGGCGTGCACCGGCCGGTCCCGAATAGTCGCCGCCTTCGAGCTGGGAATCGCCCACCCACACGCCGTCGCTGCAGCACCAACCGGTCACGTATCCGGCCGCGCGCCACATGGCAGCCACCGCGCGCGTGGTCGTCGTTTTGCCGTTCGAACCGGTGACGAGCGCCACGGGCACATCATGCACCAGCTCCCAATCCACTGAGGCAGCATCGGGTGCATCGATCAACGACCACTGTCGCGACCCGGTGCCACTGCCGAGCGAGAGCAACTCATCGTCGAAGGCGATGGTGCGATCGCGCTGCATTGCAGCACGGCGCAGCGCCACCAGTTGCGGTCGCGACGCACGCTCGGTGGCAGCGGCAGTCCGGAGCCGCTCTCCAACCGCATCGTCGGGCGTAGTCCACCCGCCGCTCCCGACGCTGCGCTCGGCCAATACCCACGCTTGCTCGCTCAGGTCGGTGGCCGTCATCAGCACGTCGACGGGCGCCTCGAAAAACAGACGCGCGTCGCACCACGCTGCCAGCTCGCCCGCTCCGATGCCCACGTTGGCGGCCGGCGCCCCGTCCCGGCGCACCTGTGGCTCGCCACCCGGCCACCGCAACTCGTCGAGCAGATATTCCACGGCGCGCGTCCACTCCACACAAAGCGCCGGGAGCAACGCGGACTCGTCGGCAGTTACCCGTACCTCAAGCAACGCGCCCTCGGAGCCACTGAAGACGTTGGGCCCCATCAACCGGCGCGAATCGATGATGCGAGGTGACGGATACTCCAGCTCGGCCGTCGATCCCGTGCCCGATCGATCGGGCGGTATCGCCGTCACGGCTCAGTCGTTCGCGTCGGGGGCGAGGATGACACCGCGTGCGTCGCGCAACAGAACCAGATCCTCCGACGTCGTCGTCCAGCGCGACTGCGGTTCTTCGCGCACCACCGAGGCTTTGGCCGGGGTGACATCGTCCGCCGGCCCTTCCTCCAACACCGCCGCACGCGGCACCGACCGCGCGGCACGCGGGGCCGGCACCACCGACGCATCCAGATCGGGACTGAAGTTGACGATCTGCTTCCACCCGCGTGCCAAGGCATCGGCGAACACCAGCAGCAGGTCGCCCGGACGCGCCATGCGGAGTCCAGCGTCGATCGCCTGCTGTTCGTCAACGATCACTGTGATGCGTTCCGACTCGATGCCGGCCTCGCGCAGTGTTGCAGCGAGCATATCGGGGACATCGCGATCGCCGCGACCGCGCCGTGCGTCGTCGCGACGGCAGATGTAATGATCGAACTGCGCGTTGGCTGCAACCCGCGCGATCGCCAGGATATCCTCGTCGCGACGATCGCCCGGTGCCGACAGCACGCACAACCGCCGCCCCTTGGGCGTCATGCGATTCACCAGCTGACAGAGCGCCGCCACGGCGTGCGCATTGTGTCCGTAATCGAACAGCACCTTGAATGGATGCTCATCGTACACGTTCAGCCGGCCCGGCGCCTGAAAGAACGTGGTGTCGAACGTGCGCAAGCCGTGGCGGATGTCTTCAAGTCGCACGCCCATCGCGAACGCCATCGCCGCGGCGAACATCGCGTTCTGCACGTTGAACGTCGCTCGACCTTCGAGCGTGGCCGGAATGAGATGCGTCCACAACAGCGGAATGTGCGCACCGCGGTCGTAGATGGTGATCATCTGTCCGTTCACACCCGCCTCGATCGCACAGGCGCGTCCGCCGGCGCGGATGTGCTCACGCACGATGTCGTGCGCCGGGTCCATCGTCACGTAGCAGACATGCTTTGCATCAGTGTACGCGGCCATGCGCAACGTGAGTGGATCGTCGGCATTGAGCACGGCGGTGTCCGTCGCGATCTCGACGACCGTACGCTTGACTTCCGCCAGCTGCTCGAGCGTGTCGATCCCCTTCTGCCCGAGATGATCGGGTTGGATGTTGAGCACCGCGCCCACGTCCACGTGCCGCATCGCCATGCCGGCGCGCAGCAGCCCGCCGCGCGCGGTCTCCAGCACGGCCACCTGCACCGCCGGATCGCTGAGCACGATCCGCGCTGAGGTCGGACCGGTCATGTCTCCTTCGACGGTGCGCTGCCCGTCGATGTAGACGCCGTCGGTGGTGGTAAGCCCAACGCGCTGGCCGGCCAATTTGTGAATGTGCGCGAGCAGCCGTGCCGTCGTGGTCTTGCCATTGGTGCCCGTGATCGCAGCGATCGGAATCGTGCTCGGCGCATTCTTCGGGAAGAGCATGTCAATGACCTTCCCCGCTACATCACGCGGACGGCCCTCGCTTGGCGCCATGTGCATGCGAAACCCCGGCGCGGCGTTCACTTCGCAGATCGCTCCGCCGATATCCTTGTACGACTGCGTAATGTCCGGCGTGAGAAAATCCACACCGCCGACATCGAGTCCGATGGCCTGAATCGCGCGCACCGCCATCTCGGCGTTGTCGGGACTCACGACATCGGTCATATCTGTCGCCGTGCCGCCGGTAGACAAGTTGGCGGTGAGCCGCAGGTACACGTCTTCACCCTCGGGAGGCACCGACTGCGCCGTGTAGCCTCGCTTGGTGAGTAAGCCAAGCGCCTGCTCGTCCAGCTCGATTTGCGTGAGCACTTTCTCGTGCCCGATCCCGCGCCGCGGATCGGCGTTCACCTCAGCGACCAACTGCTCGATGGTGTGCACGCCGTCGCCCACCACTTTGCCCGGCTCGCGTTTGGATACCGCGACCAATTCGCCGTCGACCACCAGCATACGGTGATCGTGCCCGGTGATGTAGCTCTCCACGATCACGCTGCGCGAAATCTCCTGCGCGCGCAGAAACCCAGCGGTGACTTCGTCCGGCGTGGTGAGCGCGATGGACACACCGCGACCGTGATTGCCGTTGTACGGCTTCGTCACCACCGGATATCCGATGCGCTCCGCCGCCGCGATCGCGCGTTCAGCCGACTGCACGAGGCGTTGCTTCGGCACCGGCAGTCCAAGCCGCGACAGGATGCGATTCGTCTCTTCCTTGTCGCCCGCGAGATCGACCGCGATATACGGCGTGCGACCCGTGATCGTGGCCTGGATGCGCTGCTGGTTGCAACCGTAGCCAAGTTGAATGAGACTCTGCTCATTCAGTCGCATCCACGGAATGCCGCGCGCTTCGGCGGCATGCACAATGCTGGCGGTACTCGGCCCAAGCGCACGACGCTGTGCATACCGAATGAACGTATCACGTCTCGCCGCGAGATCGAACGACGCGTCGGCGCTTGTCGGACGGAGCTCCGCCGGCAGCAGGTGATGCAGCAGGTCGAGCGCGACATCCGCTGCCTCGAGTCCCACATCTTCCTGCTCGTACTCGAACACCACATCGTACACACCGGCGCGCGACGTTTCGCGCGTCTTTCCGAACGTCACTTTCACGCCGGCCACGTTCTGCAACTCGATCGCCACGTGCTCCAGCACATGTCCGAGCCACGTACCCTCGTCTTCGGTCATGCGCCGCACGAAACCACCGGGTTCGCCGTACGAGCAGCCGTGCTCGCGCAGTCCCGGCAACGCCTCCAGCAGCGAGTCGATGAAGGCATCGCCAAGCTTGCGGGTGGGCCATTGTTCGAGCGCGCCGAGATCGAGTTCGAGCCGAATAACAGGGAAATGCGCGTAGTGACTCGGCCCGACGTATACGGAGCGATCGAGAATTTCCATCGGGACTAATCGCCGGAAGCGAACACGCTGCCGCCGGTGGGCTGGCGCGTGTGCAGGTTGAACGTGGCGCCTGGCGTGAGCACATGCACCTTGATACCGAGCAGCGTGACAGGTTCGCCCGGCTTGGCGTCGGCAATCGACGAGTACTCCACTTCACTGGGGTCGACGAGCGTGACCGCGCCGCTGCCCACGATCTCCACAACCTCATCAGGCCCGATGAACGCGGCGGTGTCTTCGTCTACACCGAGTCCCACGGAGAACGGATTGTACGCGAGCGCCGTGAGCAACCGGCCAAGCCGGTCGCGCTGCCGGAAGTGCTGATCGACGATGACGCGGTTCGTGAGTCCGAGTCCGGCGCACATGGTGACCATACCCGCGCGCGGTGTCGCCCCTTCTTCGCCGAACGCAATCATGTGCTCGCTGAGAAACGCGGCGCCCGCGCTGGTGCCTGCCACGTGCACGCCGGCCGCGTTGCGAATGCGCATGATCTTGGCGACGGGTGTGCCGCCAAGTGTGGCGGTGAGCTTGAGCTGGTTCCCGCCGGTGATGAAGATGCCTGTCGCACTCGTCAGCCAGTCCAGCCAATCCTGATCATCGCAGTCGCTGCGGCGTTCGAATCGCAGCGCTTTCGTGTCCTTCACGCCATGTCGCGCGAAAATCCGCTCGTAGTACGTACCGATGTCCGGCTCGCTCGACGCGGTGGGAATGATGGCGATGCGCGCCTGCGCGCCGCCGCTGAACGCGACGAAGCGATCGAGAATCTCCGCGTCGGCCAGCTTGCCGCCGATGGGGATGATCCAGCCTCGCGCGATTTCAGGATGTGGGCGTGACGGCATGATGTCGCAAGCTAACGCCGTCCAGCGGGCTTCGGGAACGTTTGGTAACGTTCGGTCATGACAACGCCATTGTTCGCATCCCCGCTGACGCTGTTGCGCAACGCCGAGGTCTTTGCCCCGGAAGCGATGGGACTGTGTGATCTGCTGATCGGAGGAGAGCGCATTCTCTGGATCGGTCGTGCGCTACCGGCATTGCCCGCGGCGCTGCAGGCAGCCGTGGTCGATCTCGAGGGCGCGCGCGTGATCCCCGGTCTGATTGACGGCCATGTGCACCTCACCGGCGGCGGTGGCGAGTCAGGCCCCGAGTCGCGCGTCCCCGCGCCGGTCCTCACGCGCTACACGCGTGGCGGCGTGACGACGGCGATTGGCGTGCTCGGCACCGATGACGTCACACGCTCGACCAGTTCACTGGTGGTGTCGGCCCGCGCGTTGATTGCGGAGGGGCTGAGCGCTTGGTGTCACACCGGTGGCTATCATCTGCCGCCAACCACGCTCACCGGCACGGTGCGCGGCGACATCGCGCAGATCGATCGCATTATCGGCGTGGGCGAAGTCGCCATCAGCGATCACCGTTCCAGCCAGCCCACGCTCGACGACCTGCTGCGCATCGCCTCCGAGGCGCATGTGGCCGGACTCATGACGGGCAAGGCAGGGATTGTGCACCTGCACCTGGGCGACGGCCCACGCGGGCTCGCGCTGGTACGCGAAGCGCTGGCCTCCAGCGAACTGCCGGCGCGTGTCTTCAATCCGACCCACGTGAACCGGCGGAAAGCACTGTTCGACGAGGCGCTGGCGCTGGCTGAAGCGGGCTGTCACGTGGACATCACCGCCTTTCCGGTCGCGGATGGAGAAGACGCCTGGAGTGCCGCCGACGCGCTCTCGCGCTATTGGGCCAGTGGCGCTCCCGCCGACCGGGTGACCGTGAGTTCGGACGGCGGCGGCTGTCTGCCCACGTTCGATGCATCCGGGCGGGTAGTGTCGATGGACGTGGGGGACTCCGGCGCGCTTATGGAGACGATTGGCACACTGTTGCGCGCAGGCCATGCCTTGCCGGACATTTTGCCTGCCTTCACGAGCAACGTGGCGGCCCTGCTGAGACTGCCTGGCAAAGGACGGGTTGAGGTCGGGGCCGACGCCGACCTGGCGGTGCTGGGAGGGGACGGTGCAGTTCGCGAGGTAATGGCACGCGGATCGTGGCATGTGCGCCATGGTGCGCCGGTGCGACGCGGGACCTTTGAAGGTGTGGTCGAGTCTGCCTGATTCTGTCGCTTGACAGCGTCGATGGGGATGTCGATGTTGCAGCGTTCGCGAAAGCGGGCAAGTCGCGCAGGGGGCAACTCCGGGCGTCGGCCTGACCGAAGATCGAGCAAGACATAGGTACTGGTCGTCGCCTGTCGCTGGTTCGGCAGGTGCCGCCAAGAGGGAACCCGGTGCGATTCCGGGGCGGCCCCGCCGCTGTGAGGGAGGACGACGAAGCCTGCAGCCACTGCGTTGATACGACGCGGGAAGGCGGCTTCGGAGGATGAGTCCCGAGCCAGAAGACCTGCCAAGACCCGGAGTCCGCGCACGCCCTCGAGGGAGGAAGTGCCGGGGATTGTCGTCCGTGCCTCGTGCATTGGCGGCTCCGCTGGGCTCCTTGCGTGTCACCGCAAGGAGCCCTTTTCGTCGCGTGGGCCTTTTCGGCCGACATCGGCGATGGTGGTGGTCCTCGGGGGTGTGCGCTCCATGTGCTATCAGTGGTCCCACATCCGTCCGGAGCAGTAAATGACCGCCATCGCGCCATCACCTCTATTGTCGTTCGCGCCGTACGCACCCTCCACGCTCGCGCCGGGCATCCCGGCCGTGACCAAGCGGGACGGTCGCTCGGCGCCTTGGAATCCGGAACGCATCACCCGCGCGATCGCGCTGGCCTTCTTCGCGTCGCGGCAC
Source organism: Gemmatimonadales bacterium (assembly GCA_038234895.1). Taxonomy (GTDB): domain Bacteria; phylum Gemmatimonadota; class Gemmatimonadetes; order Gemmatimonadales; family Gemmatimonadaceae; genus Gemmatimonas. Next base: position 10,741 of record JBBQSM010000089.1, on the reverse strand, counting down.
GAGAACGCGCCCAACCCGCACGCGGACGACGCCGGCGCGCGCTTCGGGCTCGGCTTCACCGACTTCTCCGAAGTGCTGGCCATCACGCAGCTCGTGGTCAATACCGTCGAACGCAAGTCGGCCGATCGCACCCCCACGGTCGAGGAGATTCAAGATATCGTGGAGATGATGATCGCCGCGCGCGGGCATTGGGATATCGCCAAACGCTATGTGATCTATCGCGCCTCGCGTTCGACGCGCCGGCTCGCCGCGCACGACGAGAACGGATTGCAGGACTACATCTTCCTCTCGCGCTACTCCCGCTATCGCGCCGACCTTGGACGTCGTGAAACCCCGGCCGAAGCGTTCACGCGCGTGATGGACATGCACCGCGAGCATTTCGCCGGCCGTCTCGATGCACCAGTGGCGGGACTTGGCGGACGCACGCTGCGCGCCCTGCTCGACGACACGGAGCTCGCGTTGCAGCGTCGCGCCATTTTGCCGTCGATGCGTTCGCTCCAGTTTGGCGGCGACGCGATCGAAGCCAATAACGCCCGCATGTTCAACTGTGCCTTCACGCACATGAACCGGCTCGATGCGTTCAAGGAAGCGTTCTATCTACTGCTCTCGGGAACGGGCGTTGGGTTCAGCGTGCAGCGGCAGCATGTGGCGCAGTTGCCCATGTTTCCGTTGCGCGCACCGGAAAACGAACTGCCCGTCGTGCATCACACCGTGCCCGACCAGCTCGAAGGCTGGGCGGACGCGCTTGACGTGCTGATTCGCAGCTATCTCGATGGCTCCAAGGTGGAGTTCAACTACAGCGAAATCCGCCCGCGCGGTCGGCCGCTGCGCACGTCGGGTGGGCGCGCGCCGGGACACCTGCCACTGAAGAAAGCGCTGATGGCGGCGGAGCGTGTGCTCGAACAGGTACCGGGGCGCGCGCTGCGTCCGATCGAAGTGTACGACATCATGATGCACGTTGCCGTCGCGGTATTGTCGGGAGGCATTCGTCGCTCGGCGACGATTTGCCTCTTCTCGTCCGACGACGACGAGATGGCGTCGGCCAAGACGGGCAATTGGTTCGAGTCCAATCCGCAGCGCGGCAAGTCCAACAACTCGGCCGTGCTCGTGCGCGAGACGGTGCAGGAGCGCGACTTTTCACGCCTGTTCGAATACCAGAAGGAGTTTGGCGAGCCGGGCTTCTACTTCGTGGACGACCCCGAGTACGGCGCGAATCCATGCGTGGAGATCGGCCTCGCCCCGTCGCTCACCGTCGACGAGCAGACACGCACACAGCTGATCGCGCACGGGCATGACGATGTCGAAGTCGGCACGCGACTCTCCGGCTGGCAGATGTGCAATCTCACGACCATCAACGCCGCCGCCTGCGACGATGAAGCGACGTTCCTCGCGAGCTGTCAGGCGGCTGCCTTGCTGGGTACCCTGCAAGCGGCGTACACCGACATCCGCTACCTCGGGCCCGTGACACGCGTGATCAACGACCGCGAAGCGTTGCTGGGCGTCTCCATCTGCGGCATTCTCGAGCGCCCCAACCTGCTGCTCGATCCGTCGGTGCTGGAGCGGGGGGCGCAAGTTTGTCTTGATACGAATGCGGCGGTCGCCGAACATCTGGGCATCGCGCCGGCGGCACGTATCACGTGCGTGAAGCCCGAAGGAACGGCCAGCCTCGTGCTGGGCGCCGCGTCGGGGATTCATCCGCATCACGCGCGACGTTACTTCCGCCGGGTACAGGCGGCGCGCACCGAGCCGTTGTATCAGTGGTTCAAGCTGCACAACCCGCACATGACGGAATCGTCGGTGTGGGACCCGGAAACAACCGACGTCATCACCTTCCCGGTGACGGCCAACGCCGACGCGATCCTGCGCGCCGATGTGGGCGCGGTGCAATTTCTGGAGTATGTGCGACTGGTCCAGCAGCATTGGGTATGCGCCGGGCGTCGGCACGAGCAGTACAACCCGGGGCTGCATCACAACGTCTCCAACACGGTTACCGTGCGCGACGACGAGTGGAACGCGGTGCACGATTTCATCTGGGCCAACCGCGCCTACTTCGCCGGCATTTCACTGCTGCGTGAAACGGGCGACAAGATCTACATGCAAGCGCCGCGCGAAGAAGTCGTGACCGACGCCGACATGCTGAAATGGAACGCGCTTCCGTACCTGCCGGTGGACTACACCATGCTGAGCGAGCGGGACGATCAAACCACGCTGGCCGATGTCATCGCCTGCGCCGGCGGGGCATGCGAGCTGGTCTAAGGATCTGAGCACGAACCCGACACTCCGCACTAACTGCCGAGTGTCGGGTTGCGGGTACTCGGTGGTCGGCGCTTTGGATTAGTGCTTCATCGGCTTGCAGCCTTCTTCGAGCACTTCGAACTTGTCGTGCAGCAGCTTGAGCGCGTCTTTGATCGCGGCGTCGGCGGCGTTCTTGGCGACGAGATCTGCCACGCCCTGCGTCTGCGACACGAGATTCGTGGCGGCTTCCTTGAGCTTGGGTGTCGCGCACGCCTGCGGCGGCGTAGAGCTGGCCAGCAGCTTGGCAGCGCCGACCATCTCCGGGGCCTTCGCCCGCATCGGCGCGACATCACCGGTGGCCTTGGCGGGGTGCCAGGTCGCCATCATAAGCATGTGGTAGGCGTCGAGCTCCTTCCAGCCGGACATCCCCTCGTGCTGCTCGTCGGCGGCAGGCTTGGCGCCGTGCATCTTGGCGTGGTCCATCGCGTGCGCGTCGGCAGGCTTGGCGGGCGGCTTGGCGCCGGTGCTCTGTGCAGCGAGAGGCGCAGCGGTCAGCGCCAGCGCAGCCACGGCTGAGGCCAGGAGTGCGCGGCGGGTGTTCGAGCGGTTGGGCATGAACGTCATGGGGTCGTGAAGGCGGGGACGGGACATCCGGGAAAGTCGGGATACTGGGCAGCTACCCGACGCATGGCCCAAAGTTCTCCCGGTCGGCCTCGCCCCACAACTGCCGTTGGGCACAATTGCCCCTCGCCCAACGCCGCCCCCGCCCCCATCGTATGCGTTCTGGGCCTTATCCACTGGGTCCAATCCCGTGCCCAAGGCGCTCCGATGACCATCCTCACCCCTCCCCGCATGAACCGCCTGCGTCACGCCGCCTGGCGTTCCGCCGCGCTGCTCTGTGCTGCTGCGCTGCCCGCCACGCTCTCGGCCCAATCTGCGCGCACCACTCCGAAACAGTTTTTCGGCCACGAGATCGGCGCCGACTACGAGTTGCCCAACTACACCAAGCTGCATCAGTGGTTTGCCACGGTCGCCAAGGAAAGCGATCGCGTATCGCTCGACACCATCGGGCTCACGGAAGAAGGCCGACCGCAGATCATGGCCATCGTGACGAGCCCGGAGAACCACCGCAAGCTCGCCCGCTACAAGGAGATCGCCACCAAGCTGGCCAAGGCCGACGGCGTCGATTCCGCGGCCGCCGCAGCGATGGCCAAGGAAGGCAAGGTGATCTTCTGGATCGATGGCGGTCTGCACGCGACCGAGGTGCTCGGCGCCCAGCAGCTCATGGAAACGCTCTGGCAGCTCTCCAGCCGCACCGACGATGAAACGACGCGCATCCTGAACGACGTGGTCATTCTGATGACGCACGCCAATCCGGATGGCATGGAGCTCGTCACCAACTGGTACATGAAGGAATCGGACAAGCTGCGTCGCACCACGTCCACCATTCCGCGCCTCTACGAGAAGTACGCCGGCCACGACAACAACCGCGACTCGTACATGAATGCGCTGGCCGAAACGCGCAACATGTCGCAGCAGCTGTTCGTGGAGTGGCATCCGCAGATCATGTACAACCATCACCAGACCGGCCCCACGGGCACGGTGATGGCCGCGCCGCCGTACCGGGACCCGGCCAACTTCTGGTTCCACCCGGCCATGATCACCGGCCTCGATCTCGTGGGCGCAGCGCTCAACCACCGTTTCGTGCTGGAGCACAAGCCGGGGCTCACCTTCCGCGCCGGCTCCAACTACAGCACCTGGTGGAACGGCGGGCTTCGCACGACGGGCTACTTCCACAACCAGATCGGTATTCTCACCGAAACGATCGGCAACCCGACGCCCATGCGCGTCGCGCTGGTGCCGGAGCGCCAGGTGCGGTCGGCCGGACTCCCCTTGCCTATCGAGCCGCAGGAGTGGCACTTCCGCCAGTCCATCGACTACTCGGTGAGCGCGAACTACGCGTTCCTGGACATGGCGTCACGGTATCGTGAGTCCTTCCTGTTCAACCGCTGGGTGATGGGCCAGGACCAGATCACTGCGGGCAAGAAAGACAACTGGACGATCTCGCCCAAGCGCGTCGCGGCCATGGTCGAGAAGATCACCAAGGATCGCGGCACGACGCCGGCCGAGAATCGCGCTGGCGGTCCGCGCGGCGGTGGGCAAACGCCGAATGTGGGAAGCTCGGTGACGAACGACCGGTACATGGCGGAACTCAAGAAGCCGGAGAACCGCGACCCGCGGCTGTACATCCTGAGCAGCGCGCAGAACGACTTCCCGACCGCGACCAAGTTCGTTCGCGCCCTGCAGTATTCGGGTGTCGACGTGCACAAGGCCACGGCGCAGTTCATGGCCAACGGCAAGGCGTTCCCCGCCGGCTCATTCGTCATCAAGACCGACCAGGCGTTCCGCTCCCACGTGCTCGACATGTTCGAGCCGCAGGACCATCCGAACGACTTCCGCTATCCCGGCGGCCCGCCCATCCCGCCGTACGACAACGCCGGCTGGACGCTCGCGTATCAGATGGGCATCGACTTCGAGCGCGTGCTCGATGGCCTCACGGGCCCGTTCGAGAAGGTCAACGGCATTTCCACGATGCCGGTGGGCACGGTCGCCAAGGGTAAGGCTGGCTACTTCATCCATGCCTCGGTGAACGATGCCGCCACGGTCGCCAATCGCCTCGGCAAGGCCAAGATCAAGGCGTCGCGCATCCCGTCCGAATTCAAGGACGGCGCCATGACCTGGCCGGCTGGCTCGTGGTTCATTCCCGCCGGTGGCGCCGCCGATAAAATCGTTGCGCAGGCCGCACAGGATCTCGGCGTGAACTTCGCCGCGGCCGGCAGCAAGCCCGGAACGGCGCAGCCGATACAGCCGCTCCGCATCGCCCTCGTCGATCGCTACGGTGGCAACATGCCGAGCGGTTGGACGCGCCTGATTCTTGAGAAGTTTGAGTTCGGCTACACCACGGTGTATCCGCAGGAAATCGACGCGGGCAATCTCAAGGCCAAGTATGACGTGATCGTGCTGACCGACGGCATGTTCAGTGAAGCGGGCGCCGGTCGTGGCTTCGGTGGCTCGCCGGACACGACGCTCATTCCCGCCGAGTATCGCCGCGAGTTGGGCCGGGTCTCCAGCGACAAGTCGGTGCCGGCGCTCAAGGCGTTCGTTGAGGCAGGTGGCCGCGTGGTGGCGATCGGCTCATCGATCGGCGTCGGCAAGGCGATGGGCCTCCCCATCGAGAACTACATGGCCGAGGCCAACGGCCGGGCGTACGCCGGCGAGAAGTACTACATCCCGGGCTCAGTGCTCGAGGTCAAGCTCGATACGTCGGCCACGATCGCCGCAGGCATGGCGCCGCGTCCGGCGGTGATGTTCGATAACAGCCCCGTTATGAAGCTTGGTCCCGATGCTGCGGCCAAGGGTGTCCGTCCGCTGGCGGTCTTCGACAACGCGTCGCCGCTGCTGTCGGGCTGGGCCTGGGGTCAGGAACTGCTCAAGGACGGCGTGGCCATGGCCGAGGCAAACATCGGCAAGGGCACCGTGTGGATGTTTGGACCGGAAATCCTTTTCCGTTCACAGGCACACGGCACGTACAAGTTGTTCCTCAACGCCCTGGACGGCGGCTTCAAGCGGCCAACCAAGCCGCTGCAGTAACGCTCCTGTGATCGAACGCCCGGCCCGCCGACATGGCAGGCCGGGCGTTCGTCGTTTACGGCCGGCACTTCGTCACGGAACACAGCTATTGTTCGTGATGCGTTTCGACCTCAAGACCATCTCACGCGCCGTGGGCGTGGCGATCCCGATCGTCTTCGGCCTGCTCGTCGGACGGATGGTCGCCCCCTGGCTGCCGCAGTTCGCCGACTGGGTGAACACCATGGGGGTGTGGGGCCCCATCGCGTTCGTCGCCGCCTACGTAGCGGTCGTTGTGCTGATGCTCCCGGCCTTTCTGCTCACGATGGCCGGTGGTGCGGTGTTCGGCATGCTCAAGGGCAGCCTGCTGGTCATGATCGGCGCACTCACCGGTGGCACAGCGGCGTTTCTGATTGGCCGGTATGTCGCGCGCGATCAGGTGGCCAAACGCGTGGCAAAGAATCACACGCTCTCCGCGATCGATCGTGTCGTGGGCGAAGACGGATTGCGCCTCGTCTTCCTGCTGCGGCTTTCGCCAGCCGTGCCATTCGTCCTCACCAACTACGCACTCGGCGTGACGCGCGTGAAACTGCGCGACTTCGTACTCGGCACCTTTGGTCTGGCGCCGATCGTATTCACGTATGCGGCATACGGCAGTGCATCGGGTGCGGGTCCAACCCCCGACGGCTCATCGCCGATCTCGGGACCATTGCTGCTGGTGGGGATTGTCGTGACGGTGGTGCTCGGCCTGCTGCTCGCGCGGATCACGCAACGCGCGCTCAACGAGGCAGATGTGGCACGAGCCGCCGCAGCCGCGACAGCGAACGATGCGTCGTTGGCGCATGCGGCGTTGCATCCGCCCAAGAACTGATCCGGACGCGATGCCCACACCGCTACAACTGTTCACGATTGCCGGTATCTCTGCACTCGGCGGCGCGATCAACTCCGTCGCCGGTGGTGGCATGCTGTTGGTGTTCCCTGCCCTCGTTGGATTGGGCGTGCCGCCGATCGTTGCCAATGCCACCGGGACCGTGGCCCTGTGGCCGGGCTCTGTGGGCAGTCTCTGGGGCTATCGCACCGCAATGAAGGGCGCAGGTCGTTGGGCGCTGTCGCTGGCGGCGCCGAGCCTCGTGGGCGGATTGATCGGCGCATGGCTGCTACTGTCCACGTCGAACGATCGCTTCTCGGCGCTGGTACCGTGGCTCGTGCTCGGCGCCACGGTGATGTTTGTCGTACAGCGTCCCGTCTCGGACTGGCTGCTGCGTCGTTCCCGCCGTAAGACCGGTGTGCCGAACGCGCCCGTGGGTTCCATCCCGATGCCATCGCCGCCGTGGCACTTCCTGCTGCTGCAACTGGCCATCTCGATCTACGGCGGCTACTTCGGCGCGGGCGCGGGCATCCTGATGTTGGTCGGACTCGGCCTGATGGGGCTGACCAACATCCACCAGATGAACGGCCTCAAGAACGTGTGCGGCTCGTGCTTCAATGCCGTTGCCGCAATCACCTTCGCGTCACAGGGCGTCGTCGACTGGCCGATCGCCGGCGCGATGGCGGTCGGCTCCGTGATCGGCGGCTACTTCACATCCGGACTCGCACAGCGCACCCCGCAGACGCTGATGCGCGGCGTGATCGGTGCGATCGGTCTCGTGGCGAGCATCTGGCTGATGTGGAAGCGCTGAGCTGAACGCGTTGAGCTGAATGCGTTGACGTCGAATCGCTGAGTCGCGGCGCGGGGCCGACACGTCAACAGTTCACACAGCACACATCCGGCACCTCGGTGAGGGGAGAGGTGCGCAGGATGCGAAAATGTCCGAGTCCCTGCGACAGCGGACGCACCTGTTCGGCCCCGGTGTTCGAGCCGAACGGGTCGCCGAAGCCGGCCTGCGCATCGAACGCATTCGTGGCGAGCCCCGCCGCGTTCAGTGTCGAGGACTGTTGCCCGGGTTGCGCACCAAACGACGCCATGGTCGGCATCATCTCGACGCACAGCACAGACAGCGACGCATCGGTCGGCAGGCCGAGCGACTTGAGCATGGCTACGATTTCGGCGCTCTCCCATCGGGTGCGTGCGCGCGCCGGTGCGTCGCGGTTTTCGAAGGCGCCCGTACCCGGACCAAACTTGAGCATGTACGGATCGCGCAGCCGCGGACGCAACGTGAGTTGCCGGTCATCGAGCAGCACGTTGCGCCAGTCCTTGTCGTCGGCCTGACGAACCTGCGCATACAGCAGCGCCCAGATCTGTGTGCGTGGCGGATTGGCCGTGATGTTCTTTCCATTGGACACGGCGGTCGCATACGGCGCCTCCACGATCAGCAGATCACTGTTGCGGGTCGCCGTGCACAAAAGCGTGGGAGCCGGATGCTGCACGCCGGTGCTGCGCAGTTCGCGACCAAATCGCCCCTGCGCCGTCGACCAGATGTTCAGGTGACCGACACGTATCTCGTATGTGAAGAATCCGAACATCTCAGCGCTGTCCGGCGTGAGCCCCGGCGGCAGCGGCACGAGAAAGTGCGTCGGCGAGCTGCCGGGCGTGAGCGGGGTCATCTCCGACAGCCCAGCCCCGTCATCGCTTTGACCGGTCACGATGGAACGCACGTGTTCGACCGCAACACCGAGCGGCGGCTCTTCGGGCGGTATCAAGGTCTCGCCCCGATTGTCCGAGAGCATCGGGTCGGAAGCGTAGCCAAGCAGTCGGATGAAGTACGCATCGTTGGGGTCGTCGGGCGGACGATCGAACTCGAGCCATAGTTCCCGACGACGTGGTTCCGTGCTCGAGTACGCGTCGTTGCGTTGATACGCCGACAGCGCGAGTCCGGCGGCTACAATGCGCGGCACCTGCGCCGGCGGTGACGTCACCGGCATCGTGAGGTCGAGCGGCGATTCGGCGGGCATCGGAGCCGGCGGCGTCTTGAATCGTGGCTCGATGGTGTAGCGCACGTTCACCAGATCGGGAAAGCGCACGTTGGCCGGCTGACCTGGTGCCGGTGGCGCCCACTGCGGGTCGACGGCATCGAGGAAGACGAGCCGCGTGTACGTGCGCTCGGGATCCTGCAGCGCCTGCATCGACGCGGTCTGAATGACTTCCCACTCACCCACCTGCACACGCCCGCCGGGGTTGGGGTTCCCTTCGCGGAAGATGTGAAAGCCGATGTGACGCAGCCCTTCCCAGGTCCAGTCACGATCGAGGCGGAGTGTGAGTGCGACCACCCAATGATTCGTCAGATCTTCTTTCGCGGCGAGCGTGAGCGACGACGCATCGGGAGCAAGCGTATGCCGGATGCGACGCGAGCAGGCAAAAATCACACGTTCACCCGGATTTCCAACGAGGGTAAGCCCCTTGTGCGCCACGTCGATCTGCTGCGCGAGACGCTGCACGATGGCGGGCGTACTGTCGGCGAGCGTGCGCCGGAAGAGCAGTGGCGCGATCGCGGGCTTGATGGGCGCCACGGGATCGGGACGGAGCCAGAGCGCACGAATTTTGCGCGCGTCACTGTCGGCCGCGATGAGTCCGGCCTCATTCGCCGACGCGCGACGGACCACGATCTGCGTCGCTTTGCCGCGGTTGGCGCCATTGGCCCAGTAGCCGGCGTCCGCGTCGGCTTCCGCGCGGATGGTGATGCGAATATCGCGCGCCGTTGGCAGCGGCAGTTCGTCGAGCGCGTTGATCTCCGCGACGGTCAGCGCGAGATCGCCGAGATTGTTTGCGTCACCGAAGCGTAGTACGTTCGCATCACGAAACGCCAACGGAATCGTGCGCTCGACGTCTGGGTCTGCCTCAAGATCGCGCGTGGTGGAGTACAGTAGCGCCCATGGCTCCCGCTGCGACAGCGACAGCTTGTTGTCCAGCTGCAGCGCGCGCACTTCTACGTCAAAGCGCACGCGCGTCACGTCCGGGTCGGGGATGCCGAACGCGACACGATCGCGACTGGCCGGGTCCGGATCGAGTGATCGATCGGACGCGGCCTGCAACAGGGCGATCGGATCGGCGTACTTGCCGGTGAACACCACGCTCGGGTAGCCAAGCCGCGGCCGTCCCACCGTGATCGCATCGCCGGCAAAGAACGGGATATCCGGCGCGTCCGGATCTGGTGACGGAGGTGGCGGGAAGGTGGTCAGATCGGTGATGCGCACCGGCTCGGGAAGGACATGCCGGAGAAATGGAATCGTAGCCACGGGACTCGGCGCCTCGTGCACGGGCACATCCGACTCTGCCGGTCCGCCTCCCGTCACGTCTGCGAGTCGTACGCGGAACTGGTACGAATTGCCGTAGCGCAGCGGAATGTCCGCGAGGCCGAGCGGTGCGTATTGTCGGCCCAGTGAGCCGCCTGCTTCTTCCGTGTGATACAGCGCGGCCGCATCCTCATCGGGGAGCACCAGCGAGGTCCCGCTCCACTGGGCATTGTACATCGGCAGCCAATAACGACCAGTGGCCTGATTGCCGTCGATCTGCATCGGATGCACTTCGACGGTGAGCTCCATGCCCGGATCAGTATCCTCCGGCGCATCGACACGAATGCCATCCAGTCCGATGGGGCCACGCGGTTGCACTCGCACGAGCGAGCGCCACGCACTGTCGGGATCGGGGCGCGCGTCGATGCGATATCCGAACACGCCCATCGGCGCATCCAAACGTTGCGGCTGTCCGGCGACCTTGGGCACCGTCGCATCAGGCACCAGCTGCCGATTATTCCAGATCAGAATCTGTTCATCATCCCAGCCCAGTCTGATGCCGATGTCGTTCACCGGTGGCGCACCGTCCGGCTCTTCGGCCAGCAGATTCTGACTCACCGGCTGCACACCGTGTACGATCTTGGCGAACCCGTCGTCATAGTCGGCCGCTTCAATGAACACGCGATCGTAGCTGCCCAACGCCGCCGGT
>JBBQSM010000088.1:0-18761 GCA_038234895.1 Gemmatimonadales bacterium | reverse complement strand
CGCAGGCACAGGGGTATCTGATTTCACGACCCATTCCGGCGGTGGCCGTCCGGGCGTTCCTCGCAGGCGACAGAGCGGCGGCGCACAGCGGGCTTCGACTGGTAGGGTAGCGCTGCTTGCCGCTTGCCACACCGCGACGCGGCCGCCATCGTCCCGCATGCCTGAACGCATCGTCATCGGCGCCAATGCCCACGCGGAGATCGCCGCCGCCCTGCTCGCCGTCCGTCCGTCACTGGACATTCGCGGCAACCGATTCATGGACGTGTCGCAGGGCGACCTTGAGTGGGGTGAGGTTTACGTGGGATTCAAACGGCCTCCAGTCGCCTCCATGGGCAGTGTGCGCTGGGTGCATTGTACCGGTGCGGGTGTGGATGCGTGGTTCCATCCCGTCGAGCTATCCCGCGACATTTTGCTTACGCGCAGCGCCGAATCGTTCGGACCACAGATCGCGGAATGGGCGCTGACCCGCGCGCTCGCTGTGCAACAGCAGTTTCTGGACGTGGCGCGCTGTCAGACACGACATGAGTGGGCGCCGCGCGACATCGCCATGCTGCGCGGTACGAAGGCGCTCGTGGTAGGAACCGGCGACATCGGTACGCACATCGGTCGGATCTTTCGCGCGATGGGATGCGATGTGTCGGGCGTCTCGCGCAGCGGCGCAGGTGATGCGGAGGTGTTCAGCACGGTATCGCAGTCGCACGCGCTCCCGTCGCTGGTGAGCGAGGTGGACTGGCTGATCGTCACCGTTCCGCTCACCGAAGCGACGAGAAAGCTCATCGGACGCGATGTACTCTCGCAATGTCGCAACGCCGTGCTGATGAACGCCGGGCGAGGAGCCGTGGTGGATGAAGCACTGCTGCCGCACGCGCTCGAACAGGGATGGCTGCGCGCGATCGCACTCGATGTGTTCGAGACCGAGCCGCTGCCCTCAACGTCGCCGCTCTGGGATGATCCGCGCGTGATCATCTCGCCGCACATCTCCGGCCTCACGACGACCGCCGGTGTCGTGCACGGATTTTTCGAGTGTCTTCGCGACATCGAGCAAGGGGTCACACCCCGTTGGACGGTGGATCGCGATCGTCAGTACTGAACGAGCGCGTGCGCGATCGTACGTTGATGTTGTGATGCCTGCGTAACATTGTGCGGCACAGATTGCTTCGGGGTGATGCACGTCACGCGCACATGCATGAGACTGTGTAACTGCATGTATGCGCGCAGCAGTCGTGTGATTGCGCTGCCGTTTTACATCGGTACGTTTTGAGTTCGAGGTCGCCGCTCGCCGATGGCGATGTGCAGAACGGGCGTGATCGGCTCGAGAACGACTTCGCAGCGCGAGGACTCTTGCATTGCCACATCCGCACAGCGCGGGTGTCGCGACCCGTGCCAGCGGTCGGCAGAAGTGCCGGCGGAGGGTGCAGCAATGAATGCCAAGGTGCGGCCGACCCGTGAAGTCGAGCCCGACCAGTTGCCACTGACGTCGCTGCAAGCGAGTCGGTTATCCGCGTTGAGCGGCGTGGCGACGAAAGAGCTGGAGGGGGTGAGGCCGGTTGAATTGCTCGAGAAGTTGAAATGGCGAATTGATCCGGCGTTTTTTCTGTATCGGCGTGTGTGTGGCCGAGTGGTCAAGCGGGACCCGACGACCGGTGTCGAGTATGGGGTGCCCAATGCCACGGTGCACGTGGAGGACACCGATTGCGATCTGGTGTTCTACGCGCCGCCCTCGTCGCAATTCATCTGGTTCTATCCGTACCGCTGTCGGCGGGAAACCATCGCCACGGTGCAGACCGATGCTTGCGGCAACTTTTGCGTATGGATTCCGCGCTGGGATATCGACTGGATTCTCACGTGGCGAACGCAGCGGATCTGCTTCCCCGTCATCTTTGAACGTCCGCGGTGGCGCGACATTCTCGACGTCCCACCGTTGCAAGAGACGCCGCGCAGTCCGATTCCGTCTCCCGGACCGCGTGCCGTGCTACGTGTCGGCGCTACGCAGCAGCTGCGCGATTTTGGCGAGCGCAGCGACGCGGTCGACGAACTGGATCTGGATGCGTTCGCAGAGAATCTGCAGCCACCGCTTCCGCGTGAGTTCACCGCCATTGTGACCAGCGGGAAGGAGGAGCAGCGCACCGTCGACACGCATGCGCTGGTGCGCGCGTCGATCGCCCGCGCTGCCGGCGTCGACCCGAAACTGCTGCAATCGCTCGACCTTCGGCACGCCATCGGCCCGTTCCGTCGATGTGTCGATGTGCATCTGCCGCACTGGTCGCGTATCGTCGACGTACCGGACATCACGTTCCGTGTCACGCAGGATGTGGACGGCGACGGCAACGAGGAGTCGATTTACAGCGAGAACTATTTCCAAGTCCGCTGGAACGCCGGTGCGATCGGCCACGTCACGCTGCGCGCCTCTTCGTGGGCAAGGGAAAGTCGTATCTGCGATGCGCCGCCTGTCATTCCCTGCGGCAACGTACCGGCGATCAACTTCGCGGGGATGATGCCGGTGACGGCGCCGTATCATGACAACAGCTCGGGCTATGCCACGCGTCCCAACCGACCGCGGCCAGCGGGGGTGCCTACAAGTCCGGCCAGCGCGCCGTACTGCCTGAACGTGAATCTCTTCGGTTGTCTGCCCGCGTTGGCCAACGCGACGCAGTATCGACTGACGTATCGCTACGCGCCAACCTCGGCCGACCCGTTCACTGCAGCGCTGCCGTTCACCAATCAGTTGTGGTATTGGCACCCGGTCAGTGGGCCGCCAGTTCCCGCGGTGCCGGCACCGGCCACAGGGTGGTACGCGCTGCCGCCGTCGGGGCTTGGCGGGACACCGGAGGAGAGTTTCCTGTTCCCCTTCGACACCACGCAGCATGTGCCCGGGCTGTACGCCATTACGGTGGAGATCGGCGACGCGGGCGGTACCGTGCTTGCGTCGAGTGCGGAAGTCCGGTTCATGTGCGACAATCGCGCGCCCACGGTGCTCAATCAGGTGCGCTGGTCAGCAAACGGCGGCACCACGTGGACGGTGTTGCCGACCGATTGTCCGGTAGTCCGTCGCGGCACGACGCCGGCGGACGTGCTGTTCGAGGTGACGTGGACCATCATGGCACCGGCCCACTACCGGAACTCCGCGGTCGACGCGGCAGGATGCGGCGCATCCGGCTCGGCGGCATTGCTCGATCCGGCCGGGCAAATCACGAGCGATTGGCATACAGGTCCGAACGACAATGCGATGACATACGCGCTCACCTACCGGCTTCCAAGCGGGAACGCCGAAGGGACGTACAGTTTCGGTGCCCACGCGGGGTCGCGTGCGTTCAACCCGAGCGGTTATGTCGCCGGCTATCAGACGAACGACTGGCTGTTCGACGTGGGTACACCTCCGGTCTACCGCAACTCGCGCGTCTATTTCTCGCTCATCAATGCGTGAGGGGTCACGCCAGGTTCTGGTAACGGCGGGTGATACATGACTGACGCCGGCGTGCCGTTGGCGGTGAACGCGCTACTCGCTTCGCTGGCAACGTGGCGGCTGGCCTTCATGCTCACACAGGAAGACGGACCGTGGGACGTGTTCGTACGACTGCGTGTGGCGGCGGGGGCCAGTCTGCCGGGCCGCATCCTGCAGTGTTTCTACTGCACGTCGGTGTGGGTCGCCGCACCACTCACGGGCTTCGTGACATCGTGGAGCCCGCGAGCCGTCGTGGTGTGGCTGGCGATCTCGGGCGCCGCCTGTCTGCTGCATCGCGCCACGGATCGCGGGCTCGAGATTATACCGCTCGGCCCGCGCCCCCCGGCGTCCGAAACCAGGTTCGATGATCGGCATCAGGAGTAGCTCCACGTGATACGGCATGCACCGCGTGCGCTGCGCGTACGTACGGAGGAATCGACATGTGCGGTTGCGGTAAGCAGGGCTCGTCGAGGTCAGCGGTCCCAGACAGTGCGCCCCGACACAATTCGACTGCGTGGAATATTGGATCCGTCGCGCGCGAGCACGCCGGGTCGGAGGTCTCGATGGAAGCACCACCAACGGTGTTACTCGCGTATCGCGGTGCGCGCGCGCTGCTCGTGCGAGGTCCGGTGAGCGGAGTCGGATACGCCTGCTATCCGGGTGACACGATCGCCGCGCATCAGCGGGATGTTGCCGGACTCGTCGCGAGCGGGGCATTTGTTCGATAGCGCACATTGTGCAATCCCAATCGCGAAATCAGCGACGCCTCAGGCACGAATGCTGCAACGGTGTAGTGCACACTCGCAGTTTCGTCGGTACGGTACAGCCACGTTAACGATGAGCTGGCCGCGGCGACGAGATCGTCCACTACTTCAGAGGCATGCCACCATGGAACTCGCATCATTGCACGAACTCTATATCGAAAGCTTGCGCGATCTTTACAGCGCGGAGCATCAGATTCTGAAAGCGCTCCCGAAGCTGCAGAAGGCAGCTTCGAATACGAAGGTGCAGGACGCGTTCGGTGAACACCTCGTCCAGACGCAGGAACACATCGCGCGCCTGGAGCAGATTTGCGAGGAGCTGGACGTGAGCCCCAAGGGTAAGCACTGCAAAGGAATGGAAGGACTCGTTGCCGAAGGCGCCGACTTGATCAAAGAAGACGCCAATCCCGATGTCCTCGACGCCGGACTCATCTCGAGCGCACAGCACGTGGAGCACTACGAAATGGCCGGCTACGGCACGTGCCGCACCTACGCGCAGCTCCTCGGTTATCCGCAGCAAGCCGAGCTGTTGCAGCGCACACTCGACGAGGAGCAGGCGACCGACCTGCTGCTCACCGACATTGCCATGTCCGTGAACGTCGATGCGATCGTCGCGAGCGACAACACGACGGAGTGACGATGTAGTGCGCTGACTTTGCGCAATGTCGATATGCCGGGCTGTCCGCTACCGGCAGCCCGGCATATCGACGCGCGCGACAGCACCGCGGGCGACGCTAATTTCCCGGCTTCGACGGCGCGTTCCGATCGTGCAGGTGAACGTCCACGTTTCCGGGAGCCACGCCTGCGCGCGCTGACTTGGCCGGAGCGACGGATTTACATGCCAGCGCATCTGTGTCTGGCCACGCGGCATCACGGTCGACGAGGTGAGTTGCATCGGCACTTGCAGCGGAGCGCCGCGCGTGCTGTCGGCATTGAGTACCGGTGAGGTCTCCAGCGAAAACGTCTTGGTGATCGTCAGCTTCGCACCGGCCGGTGCGCGCACATCCAGCACGGCATGCAGCGCGGGGTTGGCGGCAGCGCCGAGCAGCCGGAGGAACGCGGCGCGGGCGCTGGAGCCGGGATAGGCGCCGGTGCCGAAGTACTGGTCGATCACGAACGAATACGCAGGATGGAACGAGCGTTGTCCCGGCGCGTGCTCGAAGGTGAACGCGAACGTGCCGGAGGCGTAGTAGGCCGTTTCTTCGAGCGTCCCGCTGGCCACGTAGTAGATCGTGGGCCACGGGCCCGCCTGCCACTTGAGATCACCACCGAGCTCCTGTGCTAGCGAGTCGTACGGGACCACATCAGCCGGGATCGGCTCTTCCGCGGCGCTGGGGACGCGCAGCACCTTCGCGTCCGGTGTGTGGTTGCTGAGGGCGACCACGACCTGCTGCGACGAGAGCAAGTCGCGCATGCTGCGGATTTCCGGCTCGGAGAAGGGGCCCTCGCCGCGCGAGCTGCCGCCCGACACCCCGATGGTCGCGCCGCCGCCGCCCCAGAAGGCGCCGTAATTGCGATTGAGATCCACGCCGGCGTTCACGTTGGTCGGCGCCGCGCACTCGGACCAGGTCGGGACTTTCCCCATCTCGATGCGGCAGCTCTTTCGCTTCTGCTCGTTGATGAGTGTGCGCGACATGTCATAGCCATCGGGATTGACCACCGGCACAACAATCACACGCACGCTGTCGAGCAACGACGTAATACGTGCGTCCACCCCGTCGTTCTTCAGAATATCCCAGACGAACTCCATGGTCAGCTCCACCGTGGGCCATTCGCGCGCGTGGTGCAGTCCGGTCATGAGAAACACCGGCTTGCCGGAGCTCGCCGACACATTGTGTGAGATCTCAAGCGCCCACATGCGCTGGCCAAGCAGTGAACGATGCGAGAGCTCGAACCGCTTGACCGTGCGCGGATAGGTGGCAGCGAGGCGTTCCAGCTCGTTGTAGGTCTCGCTGAGCGTGCGGTAGGTGACACGTCCCGTCGGGAGCGGAGACGGGAACGGAATCGATGCCGCGGCGGGCACCTGCCGCGAGGGCGCCGTGGCCGTTTGTGCCGCGAGCGGTGCACTGAAGGGGCACAGCGGTGTGCCGAACGCGACGACAGCGGCAAGGAGCGCGACGCGCATGGTGGGGCGTGTGGGTCGGGAGGTCATGGGGGAAGCATAAGCGCTCTTTTGCATCTGCACGTAGTCACTTGCGTCGGGTCGCGGCGAGGCCGTAGATACGGCGACCTGTCGGACCTTCCAACCCGGATTCGAACCATGCAGAACGCAGCACGCTTTCCGTCCCGGGCGGGCGCCATTGCCTCCCTGCTCCTTGCCGGCGCCTGCGCCAGCGGCAAGACGGCCGTCAACAGATCGCCACAGCCCGGCGGCGGTGTCGTCGCCTCCCCTGCTCCAGCTCCCGGTGCCGGTTCTGCGGCCAGGCCTGGCACCGCCCGGGGATTTCAAGGGCAGATGGACTCTCTGCGCGCCCGCCAGCTGTACGTGAGCAAGGACCCCAAGGACCTGCCGCGCGCCAACTTCGCTGCCGCGATCGTCGCCAAGACGAAGACGGACAGCATCTACGCGGCGCGCTTCAAGGGCGTCGTGGACTTTCAGAAGATCACCTACAAAAGCACCGCCGACGGCGCGACCGTGCCGGCGTACCTGTTTGCGCCAATCAACAAGCGCGGCCCGCGTGGGCACGCCGCCATGATCTGGGTGCACGGCGGCGTGCACGGCAACTGGGGCGAGAACATGCTTCCGTTCGTGAAGGAAGCCGTCGATCGCGGCTACGTGATCATCGCGCCGGATTACCGCGGCAGTACCGGGCACGGCGAAGCATGGCACATGCTCATCGACTACGGCGGCTACGAAGTCGATGACGCCATGTCGGCCTTTGAGTACATGAAGACGCTGTCGTACGTCGATACGGCGCGCGTGGGGATGATGGGGTGGAGCCACGGCGGCTTCATTACCACGCTCAACGCCACCAAGCCGGGCCATCCGCTCAAGGCCGGCGCGGCGATCGTACCCGTCACCAACCTGATTTTCCGCCTGTCGTACAAGGGCCCGGGCTACCAGCGCGATTACGCGGCGGAACCGCGTATTCAGGGGCTGCCGTTCGAAAAGCCCGACGAGTACGTGAAGCGCTCCCCGCTCTACCACATCGAGAATCTGAACGTCCCGCTGCTGGTGCACGTGTCCACGAATGATCAGGACGTGAACTACGTGGAAGATCAGCAGATGGTGTGGAAGCTGCGCGCGCTCAAGCCCGACCTGTCAGAGACGAAAATCTACGTCGACCCGGACGGCTGGGGCTCGTCCGTCGGACATGCGTTCAGTCGCCGCGTGGATCCGGTGACGCTCGAGCGCGTGGACTCACCGGCGCAAATCGACTCGTGGAATCGCACATGGACATTTTTTGAGTGGGTGCTGCGGCCGTACGAAGACCGATCGAAACCAATGCCGCCAGTCAGAGTACAGCCGTAGCACGTCAACCACTCAACAGTCGGCGATGGACTACTTGTCCATCGCGCGCTGCTTCCGCTGCTCGTCGCCCATCTTTTCGATGTCGGCGAGCAGCTTTTTCGCGTCGTAGACAATGCCGTCCTTGATCGTCCACTTCACGCCGCCGTAGTTCTCGACTTTGCCGGTGCTGTCGTTCAAGCGAAACCACCCGGTCCCGAAGAGCACTTTCAGATTCGCCACCGGGTTCGCGTCCACGACCACGAGATCGGCGAGCATCCCCGTCTCCACCACACCGTATTCAATTGGCTTGCCCATCGGCTTGAAGATCGTTTCCGCCGCGTGCAACGTGCCCGCACGAATGGCTTCGGTCGCGGTAAAACCCGCCTCTTGCAGCAGCTCCAACTCCTCAATGGTGGAGAAGCCGGGCGTGTTGTAAATGAAGCCCGCGTCTGAGCTGGCGGTGACACGTCCGCCCATGTTCTTGTACTCGTTCACGAACTCCATCCAGACGCGATAGAAGTTGCGCCACGCCACTTCGTCTTCGGTCGTCCAGTTGTAGAAGTACGCGCCGTGGTTCGTGCGGCTCGGGATGTAGAACTCCATCTGCGACGGTAACGTATACTTCGCATGCCACGGCGCGTTCATGCGCTTCATGACGTCACGCCCGGTCAGGTACGTGGTCATGGTCGGGTCGAGCGTGACATCCCGATCGAGCAGATTTTTCAGGAACGCGTTCCACTTCTCGCCGTGCGGCTTGACGAGACTCCACTGGCGCGCCACCTGTCCAAAGCGCGTCTGCTCATCCTGCAGATTGGCGTCCGACGGCCACGGCTGCACCTGATTGTTTTCGTACATCGACTCGAAGATGCCATAGAAGTGCGTGACCGCCTCGAGGCCGAGTTTGGTCGCTTTGTCGGCATTCATCTGCGCCACACCCTGTTGCTGCAGGTGCGCCGTCGAGCCGAGTCCAAGCTTTTTGGCTTCGTCGAGCAAGGCCGCCATGATGTCCGGTCGCTCTGCGCCCAACTTGAGACCGTCCGCGCCGTTGGCTTTCGCCCAGCGCACCCACTCGCGCGCAACCTCGGGCGTGCGCGGAATGCCGCGTCCCCACCCTGTCCCTGGCCGCTGATAGACCACGTAGCGCGGCGCCGCGATCTCGTTCTTGGCGCTGCGCGCACGTTCTTTCACCGAGTAGTCAAAGCTCGCGAACGGAACACCGCGCACGGTCGTGATACCATGTGCGAGCCAGAGCTTGTTGTAGTAGTCGCTGTCGGGCGCTTTCTGCAGCGTGCCCTGATGCACGTGCAGGTCAACGAGTCCGGGCATCATGTACATGCCGTTGGCGTCGAGTTCCTTCACGGCACCCTTGGGTCGCTTGGACTCGTCGACCTTGACGTTCGGGTAGCCCACACTCGCGATCTGCACAATGCGATTGCCCTCAACGACCACGTCGACCGGTCCGCGTGGCGCACTGCCGTATCCGTCAATGAGATTCACGCCGCGGATAATCAGGCGCGCGAACGGCCCCTCGCCCTCCTTCCGCGCCGACGCCGGCGTCGGATCCTCACGTCGCTCCGACATGAGAAACATGTTTGACGTATCCGGCGCCGCGGCGCCACGCGTCGTTGTCGCGCGCTGCGACGCAATCGCTGTGGGCACGTAGAGCAGCAGGGTCAGGCACGGCACAACGACACGCGCACGACGGAAGGGACGACAAGAGTCCATGGCAGCATCTCCGGTGGAATAGACGGGACGGAAGGATCGTCCCTCGGAGATACTGCCTGATCGCCAGTTCCGCCAATCGTCGCGCCGCGGCCGGAACCGGCACCGCGGCACGACGCCCGTCTTACTTCGCGTCCAGGCTCATCCCAACGCGGTCTGCAATATCCGCCCAATGCGCCTTGGCGGTAGCGCTGGTCGCCGACAGCGCCGACGCGCGCGCCTCGCGCTGAATCTCACGCAGCTGCGAGCGCGCCATCGCCGGCAAATCGGAAAGCGGCACGTTGGGCGCGGTCACAAAGGGGAAGTTGCGTGGCGGCTGCCCACCGCCGCCGCCACCGCCACCCGGAGCACCGGCGGCCGCAGCGGGCGGATTGACCAGCGCATCGAGACGGGTGAGATACACCCGCTGCAATTGCCGCCGGTTCCCGTCCGGCAAAGCGCCGGCAAACACGGCCCGCTTGAGGTCGCTCATGTACTCAGCGAGCGGATACGCGTTCGCCGCATCGTACCGCTCGGCTTCGGCCAAACGACCCAACCGCGCCGCGCTGAGCAGCGAGCTCACGAGGCCCGCCTGCCGGTTGGCCAGCGTGGCGTTCGGCCCGATGCGCGAGATGATCTCCTGCGGCATGAGCCACGTGGGCGTGGCCAGAATATTCTCGCTCAGGAACGCCAGCGCCGCCTTCTGCTTGGCCTTGGGCACGACGGTGTACACGGCGCCGCGCTGGTCGGCGGTCTTGAGGTCTACGTGCACGCCGCCCACGACCGTGGCTACGTGCCCCATGTATCCCGACCAGCGACCGAGTGATTCCTCGTACAGCTCCTTGAGCTCGGTGTAGTCTTCGCCCGGCGACGTGGTCCACGACACCAGCTGCGGGATCATACGCTTGTAGTTCATCACCGCGTACGTGCTCGACTTCACCGGATCGTCGCCCAGATCCTCGGTTTGATTACGCGGGTCGCCGCCACCCAGCCCCTGATTCACGAAACGGTACGGCATGGGCCCGGTCTGATCGGTGAGCCACTTGTTGAGCGTCGGCTTCTCGGCGTCGGCGCTCGTGACCGGCAACACCCGATAGCCCCAGTTGATGGCGTAATCGTCGAAGGGTCCAAGCCGACGGATGAAGTCCTTGGGCTTGAGTCCGTCGGTGGGCTGCGCGATGTAGTTCTGTCGCGCGTAGTCCATGATGGTCGCACTCACACCGTACTTGCTGGTAAAGCTCGGGCTGCGCAGCGAATCGGTGGGGAACGACGCCGATGCCATCATGTTGTGCTGCAAGCCGAGTGCGTGTCCGATCTCGTGCGTGATGACCTGCCGCATCGTCTCGCCCATCAGCTCGTCGGGAATATCGAGCGAGCGCGCCATCGGGTTGGCCGCTCCCGTCTCCATAATGAGCCAGTTACGATACGACCGCATGTGGTTGTGATACCACGTGATCTCGGAGTTGATGATTTCCCCCGAGCGCGGATCGTGCGTATGCGGGCCCGTCGCGTTGCGCACAAGACTCGCGGCCCAGCGCACCACCGAATAGCGCGCGTCATCCATGTCGAAATCGGGGTCTTCTGCCTTGCTCGGCGCTTCCTTGGCAAAGATGGCGTTCTTGAAGCCGGCCTTTTCGAAGACCGCCTGCCAGTTCTCGACGCCCTCCTTCACGTATCGCTTCCAGCGAGCGGGCGTGGCCGGGTCGATGTAGTACACGATCGGCTTGAGTGGCTCGACGAGTTCGCCGCGCGCGTACGCCGCCGGATCCTTGGGCTCGAGCCGCCAGCGTGTGATGAACGTTTCCGATTCGGCCTTCTGCACATCGAGTCCGTAGTTCACGCGATCGACCGAGAAGTAGCCCACGCGCGGATCGAAATGACGCGGCTGCATCGGCACTTTGGGGAGCAGCACGATCGACTGGCGCGTTTCCATCGTCACTGTGGCGCTATTCGCATCGCCTGGCGGCGTGGCCGCGTCGAATGTCTGCACCTGTCGCACTTCGATGTTGATCGGGAAGCTGCGCACACTGCTCACGTAGCTGCGCGCTGCATCGAAGCGACGGACGCCGTAGGTGCGGCGTGCTGCCGCCGACAGGCCGGAGGTGGCCGCATTGTCGGTGGCAAAGAAGTCGGTGACATCGACTACATACGACAAGCTGTCTCGCGAGTAGGCCGACACAGGAAAGGCGGCGAGAATCGGCGCGTAGTTGTTCTGCGCAACACTCTTGGCGATGGGCAGCGTGTCGTCGGCCACGGCTTCGGGGCTGATGCTCTTGAGCAGCACGCGATCGTTCACGCGCTCGAAGCGCACCATGCGTTCGTTGAGCGAGCTGCCGGCGCTCTGGAATCCACCCGAACCGGCCGGCACGCCGGCCACGCGGGTGACCATGAGGAAATCGCGTCCCACCAGCGAGTCGGGCACTTCGAACAGATAGCGGTCATCGATGCGATGCACCGTGATGCCGCCCTTCTCGGTGATCGCGCGCGCGGTGACGACCTGTGCGTATGGCCGCGGTCCGCGACGCGCGGCGGCGGTGGCACCAGTCGTGGCGCCTTCTCCGGTCGCGGGCGGTTGCGTTGGTGGTTGCGTCGGTGGGTTCTGCGCCTGCGCGGCCGTCGCGGCAAGCCCAAGCGCGGCGCCCGCCCGACAGAGGGAACGTCCGACGTGACGTCCAACGTGACGTCCAATAAAATTCATCGCAGCTCCAGGAAAGGCCGTAGGGTACTCGCGACAGCCGGTCGCTGTCGCACGAAGACGCGAATCCATTCGCGCGGGGATCTGGCAGGTGGGGCAAGTCTCGCGTCAAGTCGGCTCGTGGGCAAGATGAGATCGGCATCTTGACGCACCACCGCATGCGATGAACGCACCACTGCGTTCACGCGTAGCATTCATTGGGTCGTGCTGTTGGATAGGTCACATTCTGACGGAGCAAGTCTTCATGCGCATTTCACGGGCGCGCTCGGTTGCCCGAACGTTGGTGCTGGTCGCAACGCTGTTCGGAGGCGAGGCGCTCGCGCAACCCGGCGGCGCCATGCCGGACAGCATCAAGGCGAGACGCTGGGCGATCGAGAACGAGCTGCAGTCGCTCGCGGTCGTCAATCGCAAAGTGATGATTCCGATGCGCGATGGCGTGCGCATTCCGGCCGACATCTACTACCCCAAGAGTGCCAGCGACAAAGTACCGGCGATCTGGGTGCGCACGCCGTACAACTTCAACTACTGGGACGTGCAGAACGGCGTGCCGCGCGACATGTCCGCGACCCTTACGGCGATCAAGCGCGGCTACGCGTGGGTGGACATGCAGGAGCGCGGGCACTTCTTCGCCGAGGGGAACTACGACATTCTGGGTGCGCCGATCTCCGATGGTGAGGACGAGTTGAAGTATCTCAACGCGCAGCCGTGGTCGAACGGCAAGATCGGCGCGACGGGATGCAGTTCAACCGCCGAGTGGCAGCCGGCGGTGGCGGCGCTCGGTCATCCGGCGTTTGCGGCCATGAATGTGCAGGGCTTCGGCGCCGGCGTGGGCAAGGTCGGCCCGTACTACGAGATGGGCAACTGGTATCGCGGCGGTGCCGTACAGATGCTGTTCACCTCGTGGCTGATGGGGGAGCAGAATCAGGTGCGTCCGATGTTTCCGGCGAACACGTCGCAGGCCGATCTCATCCGCGTCTCCAAGGCGTACGACCTGGCGCAGCGATCGCCGCCCGTCGATTGGGCGAAGGCGTTCTGGCATCTGCCGGAGATGGACATGATCAAGGCACTCGACGGGCCGAATGGCATTTTTGCCGATTCGATGCCCGTGGCCAGCGGCGGCGCGATGATCAAGCGCACGCCCAACGATCCGGCGTGGTATCGCGGCGGCCTGTGGCACGAGTCCATGCCGATCGACATTCCCGGCCTGTGGTACATGTCGTGGTACGACGTGTCGGTGGGGCCCAACCTCGCGATGTACAATCATGTCCGACAGACGGCCAAAGGTGCGGCGGCCAATCAGCAGTGGGCGATCATCGCACCGGTGGCGCACTGCTCGTACACGCGCGCCAGCGAACACACGATGGTGGGCGAGCGCGACATGGGTGACGCCCGGCTCGGCTACAACGAGATCATGTACTCGTTCTTCGACAAGTTTCTCAAGGGCAAGGCGACGAGCGCCATCGACACGTTGCCCAAGGTGCACTACTTCCTGATGGGCGCGAACGAATGGCGCACGTCGGAAACCTGGCCGCCCAAGGACGCCGCGCCGATGACGTTCCATTTAGGCAGCAACGGCAAGGCCAACACGCGCAATGGCGATGGCGTACTCGCCATGACTGCGCAGAAGACCGACAAGCCCGATCTGTTCAGCTACGATCCCATGAAGCCGGTGATGTCGTACGGCGGCAATGTCTGCTGTCAGGGCAACGCGGTCGTGACGGGCTCGATGGACCAGAGCACGATGGAGCTGCGTCCCGACATTCTCGTGTACACGTCGGAGCCGTTCAAGGACGGGACCGAGTTGAGCGGACCGATCATCCCCACGTTGTACGTCTCATCGGATGCAAAGGACACCGATTTCACCGTCAAGATCATCGACGTGTATCCAGATGGTCGTGCGTACAATCTCGACGAGTCGATCCAGCGCATGCGCTATCGCGAGGGATACGACAAGCCGCCCGTGTTCATGAAAGCGGGCGAGGTGTACAAGGTCACGCTGCAGCCGCTCAACACCAGCAACTACTTCAAGCCGGGCCATCGGCTGCGTATCGAAGTATCCAGCAGCAACTTCCCGCGTTTCGACCGCAATCTGAACACCGGCGGCAACAACTACGACGAGACCAAGGGTGTGGTGGCCAATAACGTCGTGCACCATTCGACCAAGTATCCGTCCACGATCACCGTGACGGTGGTGAAGAAGCCGATGGCGATCGTTCCGTAGCGACGCCGATGTACCCGTCGAACCGTCGGATTGCCCGATCGACCTCTCGGGCACGCCGGACCCGTTGACATCTGATGCGTGATGCGCGAACATCACTTTATGCGTACTACCCTCGACCTTGCCGACGATGTGCTCGCCGCCGCCAAGGAGCGCGCTCGGCGCGAGCACAAATCCATGGGCCAGGTTGTCTCGGAGCTGTTGCGGCAGGCACTCACCGCACCGCGCGATCCCCAGTCAGCGTCGGCTGTCCACGAGCCGACAGCCGTATACGGCGTGCAGCCCTTCGCGCGGCGCGGTACCGTCGTCACCAATGACTTGATCGACCGACTCCGCAACGATGACGCGTACTAAGACGCGTACTAAGACGCGTACTGACACGCGTATCGACGCATCGTGATGCGCGCGTTGCTGGATGTGAACGTGCTCATCGCGCTGCTCGATGCGGATCACGCCTCGCACGCGGCTGCCTTGGGGTGGTTCACCGCGAACGCGCCGTTCGGCTGGGCCTCGTGTCCGATCACGCAGAACGGCTGTGTCCGCATCATGAGTCACCCAGGCTACCCGGGCGCGCCGCCGGTCATCGAGATCGTGCAGCGCCTGCGTCGCGCCACCCGAGATCCCGTCCACGAGTTCTGGCCCGACGACATCAGTCTGCTCGACGACGGGCATCTCGACGCTGGTCGCATTCACGGACCGCGCCAGCTGACCGATGTCTACCTGTTGGCGCTCGCAGTCAGACACGCCGGCGCACTGGTCACGTTTGATCGCTCGATCACGATCGGCGCGGTACCCGGCGCCACTGCGTCATCGGTGATCGTGCTGTAGGACGTGTCAGCATGCACTCGTGTCGCGATTGACACATGAACCGTGTACACATATTATGTGTGTATGAAGAACATCACTTTGGCGATTGATGAAGAGACGCTCGCGGCGGGGCGGGCGTACGCGGAGCGCCATCACACCACGCTCAATGCGCTGGTGAGAGAGCTGCTGGCACGCACGGTTCACGTCGATCGGGCAGCCGCCGTCGAGGAAATGTTCAGGTTGATGGACAGTGCACCCGGCCACTCGGGCTGCGAGCCGTGGACTCGAGACGAGCTGTATGCGCGACGCTAAAGTGTTCTTCGACACCAACGTGCTCGCATACGCTCAGGATCACGACGCGCCCGACAAGCGTGAGAGGAGTCGCCAGCTGATCGCAGACGTCGTCGCGTCCGGAACGGGCGTTGTGTCCACGCAGGTGCTCCAGGAGTTTTATGTCACCACCACGCGAAAAATGCGCGTCGCGCCGCTCGCGGCGAAGCGTGTCATGCAAGCGTTCACCATCTTTGAAGTCGTGCAGGTCTCTCCCGATCTGATCGAGCAGGCCATCGATCGGTCGGTGCTGAGTCAGCTGTCCTTCTGGGACGCGCTCATCGTGGCCGCGTCCGCCTCAAGTGGCTGTACCACGATCTACAGCGAAGATCTGAATGCCGGACAGGTGATTGACGGAGTCAGGATTGTGAACCCGTTCGTATAACCGGCGGAGTCCATCCGACGCGGTTCGCGAAAGTTCTTCGCATCAGACAGCGATCGCGGGTGATTTCGTTGCCCATCGCCATCCCTGGTCCCAACATAGAGCAGTCCGCCCGCGTTTCCTTTCAAGTCCGGTGCGCGGTGCCGGCGCCATCCCCCCAATCATCGGCGGTCGACATCCTGACCGTCTCCCGGGAGCTTTCTGTGAGAGTGTTTCGTCGTCTCCTCGTCGGCCTCGCGGCGTTCGCCGCCGGTTCGCTCGAGGCCCAGCAGTCCACCCGCACGGAGCCCATCGCGGGATTGCGCGATAACGCCTCGGGCTTCCATGCCTTGGTTGGCGCCCGCGTGGTCACTGCCCCCGGGCAGATCCTGACCAACGCCACGATCGTCGTGCGCAACGGGCTCATCACCGCCGTCGGCGCCGGGATGACCCCGCCGGCCGGCGCCCGCGTCTGGGATCTCAAGGGTCTCACGGTCTATCCGGGCTTCGTGGATGCCTCCGCCGATCTGGGTGGCGATGCGCCCCCGCAGGGCGGCGATGTGGGCCCGACGCACTGGAACCCGCAGGTGCGCGCCTGGTTCAGCACCACGGCCAACCTCAAGGACGACTCCACCCGGCGTACCGCGCTGCGCTCGCTGGGCTTCGGTGCGGCGCTCGCCGTGCCCCGTCAGGGCATCTTTCGCGGCACTGCCTCGGTCGTCACCCTGGGCGACGGCGGCGTGCGCGAACGCGTGCTCCGTCCAGACCTCGCGCAGACCATCGGCTTTCAGCGCTCGTTCGCACTCGGCGGCATGTACCCCAACTCTGCCATGGGCACCATCGCGCTCATGAAGCAGACGTTCATGGACGCGGAGTGGTACATCCGCGCGTGGGGCGCCTACGAAACGAGCGGCCGCGCCATTCTGCCCCCCGAGACCAGCGAGGCACTCGCCGCGCTCGGCAAAATGGTCAAGGGCACGCAGCCGGTCATGTTCGAAACGACCAGTGAAGAGGACTATCTGCGCGCCTTCAAACTCGCGCAGGAGTACAAGCTGACGCCGTGGTTCCGCGGCAGCGGACAGGAATACCGGCTCATCGACGTGCTCAAGGGGCGCACCCAGCCGTTGGCGCTGCCACTCAACTTCCCCGACGCGCCCAACGTGTCGAGCCCGGAGGCCGCCACCAATGCGTCGCTGGCCGACCTGCGGCACTGGTATCTGGCACCCACCAATCCGGCGCAGCTCGCGTCGGCCGGCGTGCCCTTCGCCATCACCGCCGACGGGCTCTCCGCCCTGTCGCAGTTCCTCCCCAACCTGCGCACCGCCGTCGCACGCGGTCTGGCGCCCGACAAGGCGCTCGCCGCCCTCACCACGGTGCCCGCCACCTGGCTCGGCATCGAGAAGACACACGGCACCATCGCCGTGGGCAAGGTCGCCAATCTGGTCGTAACCGAAGGCGATCTGTTCACCGAAGAGTCGGCCGTGCGCGACGTCTGGGTGCAGGGCACGCGGTACGGCGTGAGCCGCCCGCCACAGATCGACCCGCGCGGCACGTGGACGATCTCCTCCGACGACGCCGGCACCTTCAAAAACGCGACGCTCCGTCTGGAAGGACCGCTCAATCGCATTCGCGGCACCATCGAGATGGGCGGCCGCCGTCCGGTCACCCTCACGGCGGTGCGCATCATTTCCGAAACAGGCCGACTCGAGGCGTCGTTCGCCGGCGAGCCGCTCGGTCAGGAAGGCGCCATGCTGCTGGCCGGCTCGGTCAGCGATTCGGCGTTCTTCGGCTGGTTGTCGCTCCCCAACGGCACCGATGCGAAGTACCGCGGCACCCGCACCGAGGCGTTTGAAGGCCCCGCGCGCGGCGTCGTGGCGGTGAAGGTCCCCAAGATCGACCTGCCGTTCATCCGCCCGTCGATGGAGTTCGGTCGCACGTCGCAGCCGGTGCAGCCCGCGGCCGTGGTGGTGCGCAACGCCACCGTCTGGACGCAGGGTCCGCAGGGCCGCCTCGAGAACGCCGACCTGCTGGTGCAGGCGGGTAAGATCGTACGGGTAGGCACCAAGCTCGCCGCCCCCGCCGGCGCCGTGGAAATCGACGCCACCGGCAAGCACGTCACGCCGGGGCTCATCGATCCGCACTCGCACGCCGGGGTGAGCTCGGTCAACGAAAGCGGGTTCGCCATCGTCCCCGAAGTGCAGATGGGCGACGTGATCACGCACAACAACATCTGGTTCTACCGTCAGCTGGCCGGCGGCCTCACGACCACGATGATCAAGCACGGCTCGGCCAACCCCATCGGCGGCGAGAACGTGTTCGTGAAGACGCGCTGGGGCTCACTCCCCGACGAGTACAAGATCCAGGGCGCGCCGCGCACGGTGAAATTCGCGCTGGGCGAGAATCCCAAGCGCAGCCCCACGCGTTACCCGAACACGCGCATGGGCGTGCAGGAAATCATCCGCGATCATTTTCTCGCGGCCCGCGATTACGAGAAGGAGTGGAAGGCCTGGGAGAAGGCCAAGACCGGCATTCCGCCGCGCAAGGATCTGCGCATGGAAGCCATTCTCGACATTCTCAACCAGAAGCTGCTGATCTCGTCGCACGGCTACCGCGCCGACGAGTTCCTGGCGCTGGTACGCCTTGCCGAGGAGTTCGGCTTCAAGGTGCAGACGCTGCAGCACGGCGTGGAAGCGTACAAGATCGCCAGTGAGCTCAAGAAGTCGGGCGTGGCGGCGGTGGTCTGGAGTGACTGGGGTGCGTTCAAGCTCGAGGCGTACGATGCCACGTCGTATAACGCGCGCATTCTGATGGAAGCGGGCGTGGTGACCTCGTTGCATTCCGACGACTCGGAAATCTCGACCCGCATGAACTGGGAAGCGGGCAAGCTGCTCCGCTCGGGGGTGAACGAAATCGATGCGCTCTCCACCGTCACCAATCAGTCGGCCAAGGCAATCGCCATCGACAGCCGGATCGGTTCGCTCGAGGGTGGCAAGGA
>JBBQSM010000087.1:0-18834 GCA_038234895.1 Gemmatimonadales bacterium | reverse complement strand
CGCCTACGTAACTACGAAGTTACGCGGCGAGCGCCAGGTTGTTGTTGGCGATTGTGATTTTCCCGAGTGTTTAGCCAGGTTCTCGAGTACCTGAGCACGCAACCAAAGCTTCACCAACCCCGTCGAAGCCAGTCACCCCCTTCGCACCACCCGCTGCATCGCCAGACCCCGCGAATGGTTCCCTGCACCGGCACCCACAACTACATACTGATACTCTACACGCCACACCGGGGTTCCGGCAACGTGTCGGGCAAAATGCTACGCCGCTTCGCAGGTCAGCGAGGACACATCGGGATCGTCCGCGGCCGCGTTGCGAGCTACCAGCGCATCGTACCCGTCGAGATATCGAGAGAAAATCCCCTCGACCTCGGCAAAGTCCCGCACCTGATGCAGCTGCTTGCGCAGGTCGGCCGAATTCGGTAGGCCCTTCACATACCAGCCCAGATGCTTGCGGAACTCGAGTGCCGCTCCAATAGCGTCAACTTCGTACGTCTGCACCATGCGCGCGTGATCCAGCGCGATGGCGAACCGCTCGCCAACGGGCGGAACGGCGGGCATCGGCGCTCCATCCAGCAGCGCGCGCGTCTGACGGAAGATCCACGGCTGCCCGTACGACCCCCGTCCGATCATGATGCCGTCGCACTTGGTGTGCTCCCGCATGCGGAGTGCGTCCTGCGCGGTCTTGATGTCGCCGTTGCCGAGGACGGGAATCTCGAGCGCCTCGGCCACCCGAGCGATCTCGTCCCAGTTCGCGCTACCCGTGTACATCTGCGTGCGCGTCCGGGCGTGCAGCGCCAGCACACGCGCGCCGGCTTCCTGACAGCGGAGCGCGATGCCGACCGGGTCGCGCATCTCTTCGTTCCAACCGCTGCGGATCTTGCACGTGACCGGCAGGTGGGTGGCCTTGGCGACCGCGCGAATGATCTGTTGGACCAGGTCCAGGTCGCGCAGGCAGCCGGACCCACCGTTCCGGCGCACGACCTTCTTCACCGGACAGCCGAAGTTGATGTCGACGAAGTCCGGCTGAAACAGGTCGGTGACCATGGCAGCCGCTTCGCCCATCGCGGCCGGATCGGCCCCGAAGATCTGCACACCGATCGGCCGCTCCTCGGCCGAAAAGCGAAGCTTGTCGATCGTGGCCGGGTTGTCGCGACGGATGCCTTCCGCCGACAGAAACTCCGTCACTACCACGTCCGCGCCATGTTGGTGGCAGAGGCGCCGGAAGGGGGACTCGGAGACGCCTGCCATCGGCGCCAGATACAAAGGCACCGCATGCGGCACGGCGAACGGGAACGTCTTGATAGGCATCACGTTGGAAACTAAGGCGCTTGGCGGAGGCGGGCAACGCACCCGTTTGACACCGGCGTCTCCGCGGTTATCATCGATGGCTATGGAACTGCGAGAATTCTTTTCGGAAGATGCCGTCCAGCTCGAGCTGCAAGGCACAAGCAAGGACGAAGTGCTCAAGGAACTCATCGGGCTGCTCAAGCTCGACGAAAAGTCCGAAGGCATGCTGTTCAAGATTCTCAAGCGTCGCGAGAATCTCGGCTCCACCGGGATCGGTCGTGGCATCGCCATTCCGCATTGTCGCTCGCTGGTCGTGAACCGTCTCCGCGTCGCGTTCGGCCGAAAGCGACAGGGGCTCGACTTCAAGGCGATCGATGACAAGCCGGTCAATTTCTTCTTTCTGATCGTCGCGCCTCCGCTCGAAGTGTCCAACCAGTACCTGCCGGTGCTGGGCAAAATTGCGCAGTTCAGCAAGGAAGCCGATGTGCCGGCCCGCCTGCTGGACATCGCGTCGCCCGCCGAATTCATGGCGCTGCTCGAAGAAAAGCGCGTCTAACTCGCGCGCGCCGGCGACTCCGCGCGCGCCGGCGCGGACGCTACCGGCTCAGTGATCGACCGTTAGTCGCCGGATGTCGCCGCGAAGTCGGTTGCCGGCGCGCCACGACTGCAGGAGCGCTGCTGCGGCCAGGCCGACCACGAGGCCGATCCAGAGTCCGCGCTCGCGCAGGGTCGTCTGGAAGCCCAAGTACGCGCCCAGCGGAACGCCTAGTCCCCAGAACGCCACCAAGTGGAGGATCGCCGGTACACGCGTGTCGCCGGTGCCGCGAAGCACACCGCCCGTGACCGCCTGTAATCCATCGAACACCTGAAACCATCCGGCGAGAGGGATCAGGGCGACCGCAACGGCCACCGTCGCCGACTCGGTGGTGTATCGCGTGGCCAACCATTCCGGCGCGGTGAGAAACACGATGGCGCTCAGGCACATGAACCCGGTACCGCACACGATCGCGGCGATGGCATCGCGTCGCGCTGCCGCCATGTTGCCGCGTCCGATTGCTCGCCCCACAACGGCGCTGGCAGCGCCCGCGATGCCCAGCGGAACCATGAAGGTGAGCGCTGCCATGTTCAGGGCGATCTCGTGCCCGGCCAGCGATGTGGTGCCCATCCATCCCATCAAGAGCGCCGTAAATCCAAACGCGAACGATTCGAAAAAGAATTGCACACCGATCGGTACCCCGATGCGCATGGTACGAACGAATGGCACCCAGCGTGCGGCCTCCGCGCGCCACGGACGCAGCGATGGGCGGAGTGTTCGCCAAGCCATAAGCAGCAGCAGTACCGCCATGGTCCACATGGAGAGTGCGGTGGCGTATCCCGCTCCGACAACACCCAGTGCCGGCGCACCGCCATTGCCGAATATGAGTAGCCAGTTCACCACGACGTTTACGACATTCGCGATCAGCACCGCGTAGACGACTTCGCGTACGCGGCCGATTGCTTGCAACGTTTGCCGGAGCACGTTGAACACGAAAAACGGAAGGACACCGATTGCACGACGCCGCGTATACATCGCGGTGTCGCCCGTGACCTCGGCCGGCTGCCGTAACAGCGTCAGGAGCCACTCGCCCGGCATGAGCAACAGCGTCACCGCGAGCGAAAGCGCGGCCGCCATGAGCAGCCCGCGCTGAACACCGCGCGCCGTGTCATCGTGTGCGCCGGCGCCGATCGACTGTGCAATGACAGGATCAAGCGCGAGCAGCAACCCGATGCCGAACACGCTGATATTGAAGAAGTACAGATTGCCGAGCGCGACCGACGCGATCGCCGCTCCGCCGAGCCGGCCCACCATGATCGCATCCACCACGCCCATTGCCTGCATCCCGACATTCACCAACACGATCGGTGCGGCGAAACGGGCCATGTCGCGCAAGTCGGGGCCCCACGCCGTCACACGCTTCAACGCGATGCCGTTCCCTTGGCGCGTGCCACGATCTCCCTGGCCTCGCGAAGCATACGTTGTGCGTCGTACGGGATACCGTCCTTGATAGTCCACGCGACGCCGCCGCCACTCCCCGCCGCCGCATCAGCACGCGGCGGGTAGAACACTTTCAGATCTTCGAGGGGGTTGCCGTTGACGACAACCAAGTCCGCGAGAAAGCCGGCACGAACGCGCCCGAGCTTGGCTTCTTCACCAAGAATCTGCGCGTTGTTCGCCGTCGCATGCTGCAACACCTTGAGCGGATGAAAGCCCGCTTCCTGGTGGAGTTCGAGTTCGCGAATCAGACCAAAGCCATACACCTGGTAGATGAACCCGGCGTCTTCCCCAACACCAATCACGCCACCCAGCCGCTCGAAATCGCGGACGGCTTGAAACCAGAGGCGGTAGTTCTCCTTCCAGTACGCTTCGTCCGTGCTACTCCAGTTCGCGAAGTACGAGCCGTGGTTGGACGCATCCGGTCGGAAATAACGCGACAGCGTGGGATGCAGGTACTCGTTGAACCATGGTTGCGACTCGGCGCGTTGCAGATCGCGACTGGCTTCGTAAATGTCGAGCGTTGGGTTCCATGCGACGTTCCCCTTGACCATCGCACGCAGCACGTCTTGCAGCCGCGAAGGATCCGCCTCACGCCAGAGACGACCCGCCCATCGGAATC
The DNA here is from genome assembly GCA_038234895.1 of Gemmatimonadales bacterium. Taxonomy (GTDB): domain Bacteria; phylum Gemmatimonadota; class Gemmatimonadetes; order Gemmatimonadales; family Gemmatimonadaceae; genus Gemmatimonas. The sequence continues at coordinate 14,893 of JBBQSM010000087.1, read as the reverse complement.
GCATCCCCTCATCGGCGTAGTTGAAATCCGACGGGAAGTGCTGCACGCCATCCAGAATCGCTGCGTCAGGTACGCCGTACCAGTGTTCGATGCTCGTCAATCCCGTGGCGGCCGCATCCCATGCGTTCGTCTCGTCCACCGCCATGTGATGCGCGGTGCGCAGGCCGAGTTTGCGCGCCTCGTCTATCACCGCCGGATACACATCCTTGTCCATGCCAAACAGTTTGAGACCATCGACACCCATCGCCTTGAGATCGCGCACCCGCTGTCGCGCTTCGGCCTCGTTGGTGGGCACGGGCATATACGCGTAGCGCGCGTACACGTAGAGTCTCGGCCCGGCGATTTCGCCGGCAAGGCTTTTGGCGCGCAGCTGCAGCGTGTTGGGTGTTTCGCTCGACACGTCGCGCACAGTGGTGATCCCCATGCCCAGCCACAGCTTGAGCTGGTAGTCCAGCGGCTGCGGTACACCCGCGCGTTCGTCCTGCACATGGCCGTGGATATTGATGAGCCCCGGCAGCACGTACTTGCCCGTCGCGTCGATCTCCACGTCTCCAGGTGCCGGGCGCCGCGCTGTCCCGTTCTGCATCGCGACCGGATCGATCGATGCGATCTGCGTGATCCGATTCCCCTCGATCACGATATCCTTCGGCCCCTCCGCAGGCGTACCGTTCCCCTCGATCACGATCGCGCCGCGGATGACCATGCGCCGCACGCGCACGCCATGCGTCGGGGCGGCCACGATACCCTGCACCACAGCCGACCGTGACGTGGATGTCGATTGCGCGGGGACTTCGCCGGAGGCGAGCGCCAACCCACACACAGCGCCAACGGCCACGGCGATAGCACGCGAGACTTCAGTCATTGCACGGTTCCGGCAAAGTATAAACGCTGGCGTTACCAGGCCGGCCCGCCGGCAGATGCTCGCTGCAGCTACTCCCACTCGATCGTGGCGGGCGGCTTCGAACTGATGTCGTAGACTACGCGATTGATGCCGTCCACTTCGTTAATGATGCGGCTGGAAATGCGTCCGAGCACTTCGTGCGGAAACGCGAACCAGTCGGCCGTCATTCCGTCCGTGCTGGTAACCGCCCGCAGCGCGATGACATGCTCGTAGGTGCGACCATCTCCCATCACACCCACCGAGCGCACGGGCAGAAACACTGCGAATGCCTGCCAGATATCGTTGTAGAGTCCGGCCGATCGAATCTCTTCGAGATAAATCGCGTCGGACCGGCGCAGCATATCGAGCGCGTGCGGTGTGACCTCGCCCAGCACGCGAATGGCGAGGCCCGGTCCGGGGAATGGATGGCGACCGACCATCTCCTCCGGAAGCCCTAGTTCGCGACCTACGTTGCGCACTTCGTCCTTGAACAGTTCACGCAGGGGTTCGATGAGCGCGAACTTCATGTCTTTTGGCAGACCGCCGACGTTGTGATGCGTCTTGATAGTCGCCGACGGGCCACCGGAGGCGCTGACCGATTCGATCACGTCGGGATACAGTGTGCCCTGCACAAGGAACGCGGCATGGCTGCCAGCGTCCGCCGATGCCTCCTCGAACACGCGAATGAACTGTTCGCCGATGATCTTGCGCTTCCGCTCGGGTTCTCCGACACCAGCCAGCGCGGTAAGGAATCGCTCCTCGGCACGCACTGTAATGAGTTTGATGCCCAGATGCTGGCCCATCGTGCGCTCCACCTGCTCACGCTCATGCATGCGCAGCAGTCCCGTATCGACAAAGATGCACGTCAGCTGATCGCCAATTGCTTTGTGCACCAGCGCGGCGGCAACGCTCGAGTCGACGCCGCCGGAGAGTCCACAGATGACCTGCCGGTCGCCGACGAGGGACCGGATCTTCTCCACCTCAAGATCGATGAAGTGGCCGGGCGTCCAGTCGGGCGCGCAGTGACAGACGCCGAACAGGAAGTTCTGGATGATCTCCGCGCCACGCGCCGTGTGCGACACTTCGGAGTGGAACTGCACGGCGTGCACGGGCTTCGTTTCGTGCCGGAACCCGGCGACGACATTGTTGCCGCTGGTCGCCGTTGCCACGTACCCGGGTGGCACGGCTTCGACATGATCGCCATGACTCATCCACACCGTGGTACGCTCGCCCGCGTCAAAGCCGGCGAACATGCCACTCGGCTCCGTAATCTCCACGTCCGCGCGCCCATACTCGCGCCGACCGCCACCGATCACCGCACCGCCCTCGAGGTGCGCGATGAGTTGCATGCCGTAGCAGACACCAAGGACGGGAGCCAAATCGAGCAGCGCACGGTCGACCGTCGGTGCGCCGCTGTCTGTCACCGAACTCGGACCACCGGACAAGATGATGCCATCCGGTTTCCACTCCCGAATCCACTCGAGTGAGCGTGTGGGCGGATGAATCTCGGAGTAGACGCGCGCCTCGCGAACACGACGCGCAATGAGCTGCGTGAACTGCGAACCACAATCGAGGATCAGGATACGGCTACCCATCAGAACTTCCACTCCGGTCCGGAAAGCTTGAGGAATTCGATCGACTTGGTCTCGAGATCGAGAATGGCGCCTGTGGGCGCGCCGTGCAGCCAGCCACATGCTTCGCCAGGATTGACGAGTAGCGAGTCACCGCGGGACTTCATCTCCGGTACGTGCGTCATGCCGTGCACAATCACCTCATGCCCGTCGATCGAACGTTGGTGTACATCGCCCAGATCATGGATCAGCAGCACGGACTTGCCGCCGAGATCGAAACTGTGCGGCGACTCGTACAACTCAGCGGCTCCGAAATCCATCTTGCCGGCCGCCTGCAGCGCATCACGATCGCCATCGTTGCGGCCGAAGACTCCGAGCACCGGGAGCGAAAGATCGTGAAACGGCTGCAGCGAGAATGGCGAGCAATAATCCCCTGCGTGCATCACGAGCGAAACGCCACCCGCGAGCATTTGCTCGAGCAGAGCGCGAACGGCGGGGATACGGTCATGTGTGTCCGACAACAATCCGATGCGCATCAGGCAGTTCTCCACTGGAGGTGCGCGCGTTCAAGCCGCACCAGGTCGTCGTAACGTTCGCGCTCCGTGATCACCGCAAAACGATCGCCGTCAACCAGAACTTCGGCGGGGCGTGGTCGCGAGTTGTAATTGGACGCCATTGTGTACCCGTACGCACCCGCGGTGCGCACCACCAGAATCTGACCGGCCTGCACATCGGGTAGCGATCGGGCTTTCGCAAAGAAATCGCCGGACTCGCAGATGGGTCCGACAATGTCTGCAACGACCGATCCGCCGGTCTCCACGGCCGGGTCGATGTCGTGGTGCGCCTGATACAACGCAGGTCTGATCAGATCGCTCATGCCGGCGTCGGTTACGACAAAGTCTTTGCCGGCCGCGTGCTTTCTGTACAACACCTCCGTGAGCAACACCCCTGCGTCCGCTACCAGATACCGGCCGGGCTCAAGCAACAGCTGCAGCCCTGTCTCACGGGTCGCGGCACATACCAACTGCGCATAGTCCTCCACATCGGCCTCGGCCTCGCCCGCGTGATACGGGACCCCCAGTCCGCCGCCCACGTCCATGTACTCCAGCGCGTGCCCTTGCGCCCGAACAACAGCAATCGCGCCAAGCAGACGCGGCAGTGCCTCGCGCATCGGATCGGCGTTGCTGATCTGCGAGCCCAAGTGCATGCCGAGCCCCTTGAGCTCCACATGCGGCAATTCGCGAATGATTGCCGCCACACGCTCCACGTCATCACGCGGAATACCGAACTTCTGCCCCTTCTCGCCGGTCTTGATATAGTCATGCGGCGTTTCGACGGTCACTTCCGGATTGACGCGAATGGCGACCGATGCCGTTGTCTCACGGTTGGCAGCCACCGCCTCGATGGCATACAACTCCGCTTCAGACTCGACGTTGATCAGCAGCACTCGTTCGTCCAGCGCCTGCTCGATCTCCCGCACGGTCTTGCCCACGCCGCTGAAGACAACATCGCCTCCGCCAAATCCTGCTTCGCGCGCGCGAAACAGCTCACCGCCGGATACGATGTCGACCCCAGCGCCCAATTCCTGCAGCAGTCGGAGCACGGACAGGTTGGAGTTTGCCTTCATCGCGAAGTGAATGTGGTGCGGCACACCGGCAAACGCCTGCTCCAGTCGTGTGTACCGCGCCCGGATGGTGTTCGCACTGTACACGTAGCACGGCGTCCCCACGCTCGCGGCGATGTCGCCGAGCGCGACGCCCTCCGCGCGCAGCACTCCATCAACGCGGACGAATGCCTCCGAGCGCAACGTGTCCATGCTCAGTACGACCTGGCCCACACGACTTCGTACTTGGCGGGTTCGCCGGTCACCATGCAGGTGGTCGGTGCGACCGGCGAGCGAAACTCAGCGTCGGGGATGCAGCGGATCGTTGCCTTGGTCTCGTCTTTCACCTGCTTCTCCACCGCCGGATCGCCGTTCCACCCCGCGAACACAAAAGCACCGTCGCCTTCCATTACTTCCTTGAACTTCTCGTAACTGATCGGCTCGCGAATGGTGTTGGCTTCCATGCGCGCGCGCGCAGCGGCCAGCATATCGGCCTGCATCTGATCGAGCACCAGTGGCAGCTCCTCGCGCAGCACATCGAACGCGATCGCGCGCTTTTCGCGCGTGTCACGCCGCACCAGCATCCCCGAGGCGGAGGCAAGGTCGCGTGGCCCGATCTCCATGCGGAGCGGAATGCCGCGCAACTCCCAATGGTAGTATTTGGCGCCCGGCTTCACGCCGATTCGGTTGTCAACGTGCACGCGAATGCGCTCGTGATCCGGGCGCTTGAAGCTCCCGAGTTCGTCGGCGATGCGCTGTGCCGCGGCGAATACCGCTTCACGCTCGTCGTCGGTCTTCCAGATCGGCACAATAACCATCTGGATCGGCGTCAGGCGCGGGGTGAGTCGCAGGCCAGCGTCATCACCATGCGTCATCACCAGTCCACCCACCATTCGCGTGGAGACGCCCCAACTCGTGTTCCACGCAAACGCTTCGGTTCCCTGCTCCGTCTGGAACTTGAGATCAAAGGCTTTGGCGAAGTTCTGTCCGAGATTGTGCGACGTACCCGCCTGCAGCGCCTTGTTGTCCTGCATCATCGCTTCACACGAATACGTGCGCAGCGCACCGGCAAACTTTTCGGAGTCGGTCTTCAGCCCCGTAATCACGGGCATGGCCATGTACTCTTCCATGAAGGTGCGATACACGCCGAGCATCTTTCGCGTCTCAATCTCGGCCTCGTCATGCGTCGCGTGCGCCGTGTGCCCTTCCTGCCAGAGAAACTCCATCGTCCGCAGGAACAGTCGCGTGCGCATTTCCCAACGCACTACGTTGGCCCACTGGTTGTAGAGCAACGGCAGGTCGCGGTAGCTCTGCACCCACTTGGCGAACATCGAGTAGATGATCGTCTCCGAGGTCGGGCGCACGACCAGCCGCTCCTCAAGTTGCTTGCCGCCGCCCATCGTCACGACGGCGCATTCGGGAGCGAAGCCTTCCACGTGCTCCGCTTCCTTCGAGAGAAAGCTCTCGGGAATGAAGAGCGGGAAGTACGCATTGACATGGCCAGTGGCCTTGAACATGTCGTCGAGGGCGCGCTGCATGCGCTCCCATACGCCATACCCATGCGGGCGGATGACCATGCAGCCGCGCACGGGCGAGTAGTCTGCGAGCTCGGCGCGCAGCACCAGCTCGTTGTACCAGTCGCTGAAATTCTCTGCGCGCGTTGGAAGCTTCTTGTCGTCAGCCATTCGCCTGTAGTTCCATGAGAAACGCGGAGACCGCAACGGTCCGTTCGCTCCGCGGAGACAACGTCATCACGCGTACCAGTGCTTCGTCCGAATCAGACGCAGCGGACGCGAGCACCGCGACCTGTGCCGCGCCAGCCTTCTCGGCCGCTTCCAACTGCTTCTTGAACGACATGGGCCGAAATGCGTACTCAACGCACCGCCCCGCCTCGCGGAGTTGCCGCGTGAATGCGAGCACACGCGCCACCGCGCTCTCATCCGAATCGGTTGACATGACCCAGTAGTCGATGGTTGGCGCGACCGACGGCATGAGGCCGCGCTCACGCAGGAACTCACCGAGCACCACGTCGCCCATACCGAAGCCGAGCGCCGGCATCTCCACACCGCCCAGCGCGCCCAGCAGGTTGTCGTACCGCCCGCCGCCGCAAATCGCACGGAATTCGCCACGCGCGTCGAACAACTCAAAGACGATGCCGGTGTAGTAGGCGAGGCCGCGCACGATCGTCAGGTCGAACGCAATCCATGGCGCGGTGCCCAGTGCGTCCGCGTGCGCAAGATACTCGGCAAAACGCGCGACATGCGGTGCCACCACCGGCGAATCGCCGTAGCGTGCGCGGAGTGTCGGAAAATCAAGCGTACCCAGTCCGAGAATTACGTCGGCCGTGTCCGGGGAAAGTCCGGCGGCCGACAGCTTCTCCGCCGAGAGTTCGCGCGGTTGGCGGTCCAATTTGTCGAGCACAGCGTACACCGCGATCCACGCGTCGGGCGGAATGGCCAGATGCTCCAGCAGGGCATTCAGCAAGCGGCGATCAGACACGCGTGCGCGCACATCGGCACTGGTCAAGCCAAGCTCGCGCATGACGTCGATCGCCACTGCGAGCAGTTCCGCATCCGCCAGCACATCCGCTTCGCCCACGATATCGACGTTGAGCTGGAAGTGCTCGCGCAACCGACCCTTCTGTGTCCGCTCGTAGCGGAAGAGCTGCGGGATCGTGAACCAGCGTACCGGCTTGCGCAGTGCCTGCGCGCGCGCGCCGACCATACGCGCAAACGTTGGTGTCATCTCCGGACGCATCGCGACGGCGCGACCACCCTTGTCCTCGAAGTTGTACAGCTGCGTGACGATCTCGTCGCCGCTCTTCTGCGTGTACAAGTCGAGCGGTTCGAGCGGTGGCCCGTCGTACTCCTGAAATGCGTAGCGCCGCACGATGCGGCGCCAGGTTGCGAAGATGTGGGCCCGCTCTGCGAACTGCTCCGGGTAGAAGTCTCGAAAACCCGGTAATGGCTTAGATGTCATCGAGGAAAGCTACCGGGCGAGCGGATCGACCTGCAAGCGTTCCATCGCGTCTCCGACAGTGTGAAAGGACCCCGTCACGAGGATGGTCGCGCCGGCGCGGTCGGCCTCGTGCAACGCCGCGTCAAAGTCGTCGAGCCGGGTGACCGGCAAGTCCTGCTCGGCTGCCCACGCGGCGACCTCCTCGAGATTCCATGCGCGAGCGGTCGGTGCCGTGGGCGCCATGGTCAGCAGGATCCGGTCCGCCACCGTCGCCACAGCCTGCAGAATGCCACGCCAGTCTTTGTCCCGCAGCACGCACACCACGGCCACGATCGGGTGGGCGCTCCCAACCGCCAGCAGGTTGGCGGCCACGGTCGCCGCGCCATCGGGATTGTGCGCGACGTCGAACAACCAGCGATCACGCCGGTGAAAACGACCCGCCAATCGCACGTGGTGCAGTAACTCGGGCGCGCGCGCCGCCACCTGCCCCCACCGGCCGCCCGCCGCGTGCAGCATCGCCAGCGCCACCGCCGTATTGTGCGCCTGAAACTCGCCCACGAGCGGTGTCAACAGTCGGTGCGAGGTACCGTCAAAGTCCAAGCTGAAGCGCGTGCCGTCCGCATCCACGCGCACGTCGCGGACCTGCCAGTCGCGCCCCGTCGCGAGTACGGGACCCGCGCCGACCGACTCGGCTTGTTCGATCAGCAGGTCTCGAATTGACGTCCGCGTCTCGCCCACCACCGCCGGGACTCCCGCTTTGAAAATGCCCGCCTTTTCACCCGCGATCGCCTCAAGCGTATCGCCGAGATACTCCGTGTGGTCAAAGCCGATCTGCGTCACTGCCGCTGCGACCGGGACAACGATGTTCGTCGCATCCAACCGGCCACCCAGTCCTACCTCAACGATGGCCACATCGACCTGCGCATCGGCGAATCGCGACAGCGCCATCGCGGTTGTGGCCTCGAAAAACGTGGCCCCCAGTCGCGTGAGCTCGGGCTCCCGCTCGGTCAGCCACGTCGTGATCGACGCGCGCGGCATCGCTTCGTCGTCAACCACCACGCGCTCGGAGAAGTCGACGAGGTGCGGCGAGGTATAACGACCGACGCGCAGTCCGGCCCCCCGTAGCAGCGCGTACAGCGTCGCCACGGTGCTTCCTTTGCCGTTGGTACCGGCCACGTGAAAGACCGGATACCGGTGCTGCGGATTGCCGAGCCCGTCGAGTAATTCGGTGACGCGCTCCAACCCCAGACGCCACGCGCCGCCTGTCCTCGCGAACAGTCGACGCAGCGCGTCATGATAGGCCAGCGACTCGGGCGTGTGCACCGCCTCCGCAACAACCGGCGGCGGGGCGAGCGGATGACTGGTCAGCTTTCTTGCGCGTGCCCCGCCGCAGCAGGGCGCCCGGTCATGTGCCGCAGCAGTTGCGACAACGTCTTGCGCAGGTCGCGACGATGCACGACCTGATCCACCATCCCGTGATCCAGCAGAAACTCCGCCGTCTGGAAACCTTCCGGTAGATCCTGACCGAGCGTCTGCTTGATCACGCGCGGGCCAGCGAAGCCAATCACTGCTCCGGGTTCCGCCAGAATCGCGTCGCCGAGCATTGCAAAGCTCGCACTCACACCACCGGTTGTCGGGTTGGTCAGAATGGAGATGTAGGGAATGCGGCGTTCGGCCAACTGCGAGAGGACCGCCGACGTCTTGGCCATCTGCATGAGCGAGAGCACGCCCTCCTGCATGCGTGCTCCACCGGACGCCGAGATGACGACGAGCGGATGCTTCTTTTCGACGCAGCGTTGTCCAAGGCGCGCGATTTTTTCGCCCACCACCGATCCCATCGAGCCGCCCATGAACGCGAAGTCCATGATGCCGATGCCCACCGGCAGCGCTTCGAGCGAGCCGGTGACGGTGAGAATCGCGTCCGAGTCGCCGGCGTTGGCCAATGCACGCTTCAGCCGCCCGGGATAGTCCGGAAAGCCCAACGGATCGACGGAGCGAAGTTCACCCCCGATCTCGCTCATCGTGCCGTCATCGAGCAACATCGTCGCGTAGTCGTAGGCGCGCAGGCGACGGTGGAAGTCGCACTCCGGACACACGTTGAAGCTGCGCATGAACTTCGCGCGGATATCCGTGTGGTCGCAGGCCTCGCACTTTTCCCAGGTATCGGGCGGGATCTCGAGTCGTTCCCGGCGCGGCTGACGCGGCTTTTTGTCCTTCCGGAACCATGCCATAAGCGGAGTAAGATCAGTGGTCTCGACGAGCAAGGCTAGACCTTGCGTTCCTGTCGCGGGTCCGCACGTCGTGATTCGGTGCATCGGCCCGAAGGTACGCCGAAACTGAGCGCGGCCCCGGATGAAGTGTCCTAGCGCCTACAACCCAATCGCATCTGGCTGTCCTCGCCCCTCAGCGGAGATTCGCAACAGCACGCCCACGCTGATCCAGCTCACGAGGAGAAATGACCCGCCCGATGTGAAGAACGGTAACGGAATGCCGGTCACCGGCATCAAACTGAGCGTCATCCCCACGTTCACGATGACATGCACGAACAGTGCAGACACCAGACCAAACGCGACCAGACTGGGAAAAGCGTCGTTGGCTCGCGTCGCCACGCGCGTGCTGCGCAGGAAGAAGGCCAGGAACAGCGACAGAATTACCGCCACGCCGATGAACCCAAGCTCTTCTCCGACCACGGAGAAGATGAAATCGGTATGCCGTTCGGGAAGGAATTGACCGCGCTTCTGACTGCCGAGTGTGAACCCCTTGCCGAACAGTCCACCGGACCCGATCGCCACCTTGGACTGTGTGATCTGGTACGACGATCCGCGAGGGTCGGCGGATGGATCGAGAAACACGAGCAGACGTCGTTGCTGATATGGCTTGAGTCCGTCCCACAGCAGCGGGGCGAGCACGCCCATCGCGACGTTGGTGAGCAACAGCACGACGCCCTCGCGCAGATACGTGCGCGACCAGAGCACCAGCGCGACCAAGATGAGAAACCACGCACCCCAGATGCCCGTGCTGAACGCGAGGATGAGGCTGATACCAGGGCTCGCCAACATCAGCAGCAACGGCCACGGCACGCCCGACCAGAACAACATGGCAAAGCAGATGGCAATGAAGACGATGCCCGTGCCGAGATCGGGCTGCGCCATCACGAGCATCCACGGGATGCCCACGACCACGAGCGGTCGCCACAGATCCAACAACGATCTGGGTACATCGCGCTGCGCGGCAATCACGCGCGCGAGCATGAGCGTGGTCGCCAGTTTGGCTAATTCCGCAGGTTGGCCGATTCGCGTCCCACCAATCGTCAGCCACCCTTTCATACTGGCAGCGGTGCCCGCGCCTGTTCCGATGAACAACACGACCACGAGTAGCGCACAAGAAAACAGGTAGAGCGGCCACGCCGACCATTCGATCAATCGGACCGATCCGCGCATCACCGCCCACGACCCGACGAGTGCGACCGCGAAGAATCCCAGCTGACGCTTCCACAACAGCGCGATCGCCTTGGACGGCACGTCTGTCTGTCCCGCGGAAAACACCATCGCAATGCCGCAAGTCGTCAGCAGCAGTGCAATGATCAGCAGCGGGTAGTCGATGCCTTGTCGTCGGAGCGCCATGCGATTCAGTCGGAATCAGTCGTTGGTGACGGCGAGGAGCGTCAACTTCTTTTTCAGAAAGCGCTCCATCAGCTTGGTCGCGATCTTGGCCGCGGACGATCCATGCAGCCCCTCTTCAAGAATGATTGCGACAACGATCTCCGGCTTGTCCGCCGGAGCGTAGCCCACGAACCACGCGTTGTCCTCCTGCCCGCCAACCTGCGCGGTGCCGGTCTTGCCGGCGATTGTGAGCCCCTGAATCTGCGCGCCCGCTCCAGTGCCACGCGTCAGCACGTCGGACAGCGCGAGCTGCAAGCCGCGCAACTTGTCCGGATCGAGATTGACGATCTGTGTGCGTTCGACCGTCCGCGCCACGATTTGCGGCGTGGGCGCGGCACCATCCGTCGCCAGGGCAGAGTAGAACCGCGCCATAGTCAACGGCGTCTGCGCATTGTCCGCCTGACCGATCGACAAGCTCAAGACCACCGATGGATTCCATCCGCGAGGACCATAGCGTGCGTCGAAGTACTTGATACTCTCCGGCCACTTGGGTCGCTTTTCACCGGGCAGATCGATCTTGGTGCTATCCGCGAATCCGAGCGACACACCGCCGGCCAACAGATTCGACAGGCCGATCCGCAAACCGAGCTGATAGAAGTACACGTCGCACGACTTCGCGATCGCCTGTGCGAGTGTCACGTCGCCGTGGCCTCTCTTGTCCCAGCACTTGAAGACGCGACCGTAGTAGTAGCTACCAGTGCACGGCTGTGTCATTCGCGTATCCATCGTGACCAGGCCGCGCTGCAATCCGATGATGGCCGTGGCCAACTTCCACGTGGATGCCGGCGCGTACGTGCCCGTGAGCGCGCGGTTGATCAGCGGCTTGTCGGGATTCGCCAACAACCCTTTGTAGTACGTGCTCGACACGCCGCCAATGAACTTGTTCACGTCGTACGTCGGCGCGCTGTACATCGTCAGCACCCCTCCGGTCCGGGGATCCATTGCGACCACGGCGCCGCGCAACGAGTCACCGAAGTACTCATGCGTGAAGCGTTGCAGGTCGAGATCCAAGTTCGTTCGTAGTGGTGGCGGCGCCTCGGCCGGCTCCTCGGGGCGCACACCATTGTCCCGCACCACGCGATTGCGCGCATCGACTTCCACAAAGCGTCGCCCCTCGCGTCCACGCAGCAACTCTTCGTATTGCTGTTCGAGCCCCTGCCGCCCGATCTGCTGCCCCGCTTTGTATCCGTCGTAGCGCGGCAACGTGAGCTGCGCTTCCGAAATTTCACCCGTGTAGCCGACGAGCGCGGCCATGGCCGGACCGTCCGGATAGTAGCGCTTGGGCGAACTCTGGATGATCAGGCCGGGAAACTCGACCCGTTTTTCTTCGAGTACCGAGACCACCTCAAAGGAGGCATCGTTGAAGATCACGGCCGGTCGTTGCGGCGCGCGGCGGAAACGTCGTACCGCCAGCTCCTGTTGCGCCGAATCGATCGGAATGACCTGCGCCAGCGTCGTCAACGCACTGCGCAGCGAGTCCTCGGTGGGGCTGAGAATCGACACCGAGTAGCCCGGAAGATTCTCGGCGATAATCTCGCCCTTGCGATCGTAGATGATGCCGCGTGCACCCGGCAACGGCACTTCGCGCAACCGGTTGTTCTCGGACTGGAGCGCATACTCCGCGTTCTTGAGCACCTGCGTACGGAAAAACGCGCCGCCGAGTACAAGAAACGACACGACGAGCATCGCGCGAGCGACCCGCGCGCGCCGGAGCAGTTCATTCGGATGATAGCTCATCGCGAACCCTCCGTCTCTAAACGGTCGGTGGACGGTACAGCGGACGAAAGACGGTCAGCAGGACGACAGCGACAACAGCGGTCAACGCGGCAGACAACGTGGACCATAGCAGCAGCAGCACGACGAGTTCCACGCCGTGCACGCTGCCACCTAGTACAACATAGCCGATGTCGAAAAGCCACTTGCCAAGAAAGACAAAAAGTCCCGTGAGCGCTACGTGATCCGCGAAGAACACCGCCTTGGTCCACGACGCGCCGAACGCGATGCACGTCATGACCAGCGTGGCCGTACCGAACGTTCCCGGCGCCAGTGCGTCGAGCGCGAGGCCGGCCGCAAAGCCCACCAGAGCCGCGAATCCGGGACGAACCCGCACCGCGGCAAACAGGATCGCGATCACCAGGAAATCGACGTTGACGCGACCGCTCACCAGCGGACGCACCCCAAAGTGCGCGGCCACAAGCAGCGCGAACCCGATCCATGCGCGGAAGGCCGATCCCGCCGACGAGGTGACGGGTGGCTTTCTCATGCCGCACCGTCCGGAGGCGGGCCAACGCGGGCCGTGTCGGAGCGCGGGGCGCGTGAACGTCGCACGCTGTCAGCCCGTACACTGTCGGCACGCGTGAGCGGGACGGCCACGCCGGACGTATCTCGCGCGGCGCTGTCGGCGACCGCCGAATCGAGTGCCGCACGTCTCGCCGACAACTCATCGAGCGCCGCCTTGCGCGCCAGCGAATCGCCGGCGGCAGCCACGGCACGGGCCGCGCTATCGGCCGATATGACCGTTGCCCAGACACCGTTCACGCCGCGTGCCGCGCGCGACGGCAGCAGTACCAACACAGGCCCGATGGCGGCCGGCAACACGGAGGGTCTCACGAGGTAGGTGCGCGCCCACTTTTCCGGCGTCGCGACTTCTCCGAGCACGGTCCCGATGTGGATGCCGCGCGGGTACGTGGCACCGAGGCCGGAACTCACGATCAACGTACCCGTATCCAACTTCGCGCGGAACGGCACACCGCGCAGCTCCAACAACCAGCGTTCGGCGCCGGTGCCCAGGTGCGGCTTGACGATGCCGAACGCGCCCTCGTCGACGCTCATCGCGCTCACCGCAAAATCGGGGTGCGCCCACGTGATCGCGAAACTCGATTGCGCATCGGCGTCGCGCACCATGCCAACGAGTCCATCAGCCGTGACCACCGGAGAAAACGGCTGCACGCCCGCACTGGTGCCGACATTGAGCGTCAGCGTGAACTCGCTCTCGACTCCCAGAGTCGGCACGATCTCCGCCGCGACAAATCCATCCTGCAAACGCGACGCAAGGCCGAGCAGACGGCGTAACGTGGCATTCTCATCAGCAAGGCCGGGAGCGGAGAGGGCCTGCGTCGCGGCGGCACCGCGCACGAGCAGCACATCGTTGCGCGCACTGACGGCCGCACGCACACTGGCGGCCCGATTCTGCATCGCAACGAGCGGCGACAGGACGGTGCCGCGCAGTGCGGCGGCGACGATATCGCGGCTACGCTGCGGCATGATCAGCGCGACAACGGACACTGCCACACAGGCCACGAGGAGGCCGGTATCCAGTCGTCCTCCGCCGCGAACACTGCGAGCCACGGCGCGCTCAGGTCGTCAGGACAGACCAGTACTTCTCTTCATCGTCGAGGATCTTCCCGGTGCCGCGCACGACGCAGGTGAGCGGATCCTCGTCGACGTGAATCGGCAAGCCGGTCTCCTGACTGAGCAACACGTCGAGACCGCGAATGAGCGCACCGCCGCCCGTCATGACAATACCGCGATCGACAATGTCGGACGCAAGCTCCGGCGGCGTGATCTCAAGTGCGCGTCGCACCGCATCAACGATCTGCTGAATCGGCTCCTGCACCGCTTCACGAATTTCGCTGGAATGCACACGTACGGTTTTCGGAATGCCTGAAACGAGATCGCGCCCCTTCACTTCCATCTCGCGCTCCTCACCGACGGGAAACGCTGAACCGATCTGAATCTTGATCTGCTCCGCCGTGGGCTCACCGATCAGCAGGTTGTAGTTCTTGCGCATGAACTGCACGATGCTGACATCGAGTTCGTCACCGCCGGTGCGAATGCTCGTATCACTCACGATGCCGGACAGTGCAATAACGGCGATCTCGGTGGTGCCGCCGCCGATGTCGATGACCATGTTGCCGGTGGGAGACTCAACCGGCAGGCCGACACCGATGGCCGCGGCCATGGGTTCGGTCACCATGAACACTTCTTTGGCCCCGGCGCCGAGGGCGGAATCGCGTACGGCACGCTTCTCGACCTCGGTAATGCCCGAGGGGACGCAGACGATCACGCGCGGCTTCACCTTGAAGACGTGCTTGTCGATCACGAGCGTCAGGAAGTAGCGCAGCATCTTCTCCGTGACGTCGAAGTCGGCGATCACGCCGTCCTTCATCGGACGCACGGCCATGATGCCATCGGGCGTGCGTCCGAGCATCCGCTTGGC
>JBBQSM010000086.1:0-18851 GCA_038234895.1 Gemmatimonadales bacterium | reverse complement strand
GTCATGTCCAATGCGGTCGGGGCTTTCTCGTTCGACAGCGTGCCCGACGGTCGCTACATGCTCGGCTTCTATCATCCGATGCTCGACTCGCTCGGGCTTGAGCCGCTGTTGCGCGCGCTCACGGTCGAGAAGCAGCGCCCGGTTACCGCCGATCTGGCCGTCCCCGACCTGCCACGCTTTCGCTCCGTCGTCTGCGGCGACGCGCCCGCGCAGGCAGCGGGTGCAGTCGTGGTGGGCATCGTGCGTGATGCCCGCACCAAGGCGCCGGTCGGCGGCGTGACGGTGGCCGGCCAATGGCTCGAAATCACGATCGGCACACAGGGACTGAACCGGCGCACGCCGAGGCGCGTGGCGACCACCGCCGCCAACGGATGGTTCGCCATCTGCAATGCGCCGAGCCCGGGCATGATGACCCTCACGGCGAATCGTGCGCTCGACAGCACCGATGTCGTCGAAGTCAACGTACCATCCACCGGATTTCTGCGGCGCGAACTGTACCTCGGTACCGCCCGCACCATTGCCGCACCCACGCCGATCGCGATGACGGACAGTGCGCGTGTGCCACTGCCGGACTCGCTGACACCGCCGCCGCGCCGCCTGCATGTCGGCGACGGCGTGCTCACTGGCATGGTGGTCGGCGCGGCCGACGCAAGGCCGTTGGGCGGCGCGGTCGTGAGCGTCGTCAACGGCCCGCAGACCCGTGCCAACGTGCGCGGTGAATGGACGCTGCGCGACGCACCCACCGGCACCCGCACCATTGAAGTGCGCGCGGTGGGGTTCTATCCCGTGCGGCAGACGGTGGACATCGTGGACAGTGCCCCGTCAGTGCGCGTGGCACTGAGCACCCTGCGTTCCGTGCTCGACACGATGAAGGTGATCTCCACGATCGATCGCAACACCGGCCTCGCCGGTTTTCGCGAACGTCAGCGGTCCGGCCTCGGACGATTCCTGACCCCTGACGACATCGCGCGGCGTGTACCCACGGCAACGTCTGAGCTCTTCCGCATGATTCCCGGTGTCTACTACGAGGGTGGTGCGCAGGATGCACGCATCCTCATGCGTGGCACGTTCGAGGAAAGGTGCGAGCCGACGATCTACATCAACGGCGGCGCGATGCCCGGACTCAGCGCGCTGGACATCGACGCATTCGTTCGACCACGCGAAGTCGCAGGTATTGAAATCTATTCGGCGAACCAAGCGCCACCGCAGTTCATCCCCGCGCTCAGTGGCTGTGGCAGCATCGTCATCTGGACGCGACGCTGAACGCACGCGTAACAAGAAGACACTCGGCGTGCCGCGCAGCCCGTTCGGTTACTCGCGGTGAATACCGTGCACCGGTAATACCACGCGGAAGCACGACCCATCCGCACTGCTCGCATGCAGCATCACGGTACCAGCGTGAGCCTGCGCGATCCAGCGCGCAATCGAGAGGCCAAGGCCAGCCCCGGACGAGGGCTTCGACGTCGAGTCTGCAGACGCAACGGGCGCGCTGCTGGTACTACGCGCGCCAATGGGCGCCCGCGTACGCGCTGCGTCCACACGAAAGAAGCGGTCGAACACCAGCGCTTGTGCGTCCGACGGAATGCCCGGACCCTCGTCTTGCACGTCGACCACATATGACTCGTCGTCCTGGACGAGTGCGACGTCGACCCGACCACCCCGGGGCGAATGCTTCACCGCGTTGTCGAGCAGGTTGAGGAACAGTCGATGAAGCAGGTCAGCATCGCCGAGGCAGGCGGGCCCGTTCTCCGTTGTCGGCGGTGATCCGAAGGTGATCTGCACATCCCGTTGTGCAGCCACCGGCGTCATCGCGCGCACCACGTCCGCGAGCAGCTCGTCGATGTAAAACGGCCGCGTCTCGATCATGCGCTGGCCACCGTCCGCTCGTGCCAGCAGGAACAGGTCCTCCACAATCCGCGACAGCCGCTCAGTGGTGGTGCGCATGACATCGAGTGCCGCCCGATATTCCGGCTCAGCACGTGTCGGATGAGAGAGCGTCACCTCCGCCTCAGCGCGAAGAATCGCGACGGGCGTACGCAACTCGTGCGACGCATCCGCCACGAAGCGGCGCTGCTGCGCCACTCCGTCGTCCAGTCGGGACAGCAATTCGTTCATCACCCCGGCCAGCGATCCAAGTTCGTCATGCGGGTTTTGAACCGGCAGTCGTTCGTGCAGCGACGCCATCCCCATTGTGTGTGCCCGTCGACTCATGAAGGCCACGGGCGCTAACGCGCGACGCGCGAGCCAGTACCCCACCCCGACGGCGAGTAGCAAAATGAATGGAATCACGAACAGATACGCGCGCCGCACCTCATGCATCGTCTCGTGGATTCCCTGTCGTTCGCGAAGTGCAGCCACCGCGTACAGTTGGTCGCGGAGTCGCACGACGTCCAGTGCCACCCGCGCGTCTTCGCCGGTAACGGCCGCTCGCTCCGGCGTTCCGCCTGCCGCAGGCGGCTCTACGGAGATGGTGAAGATCTGCGGTGACCGCACGTCCGGCGGCTCGCGTCTCACGTCCGCGGCAGATCGGAGCACCCGTAACCGCGCGATCACAACGGAATCAAAGACAACACGCGCCGCGTCAGCGTAGGCCTCACCGCCGGGCGCGATGCGATCGTCTGCCGGCGTGGCGTGTACGAGGGCAGCGGGATCGGACAGCACGAGAAAGCGCGTCCCCTCAAAGTGCACTTCACCCAGCGCACGATCGATCGCTTCCACCGGGGTCGGCATTTCTCCCAGTTCAACGTCCAGCTCAACGAGAAATGCGCGCCGCGCGTCCACAAGGAACTGGTCGTTTCGTCGCTCCAACTCCACCGACAGCACAGCCAGCGACGCGAACGCAAAGACCAACAGGCCTCCAGCCAGCGCGAGCGCATACCACGCAGTCAATCGCCCGCGAATGGATCGCGGGAGCGGTGCGGGGCTCATGCGGCATCCGTTCCGGCGTCAGTCTCCGCCAGCAGAATGCCGGCGCCGCGCCGGATGTGCAGCAGCGTCGAACGGTCACCCCGTTCGAGCTTGCGTCGCAGTCGGCTCACGTACACGTCGATCAAGTTCGCTGCCGGATCGTGGTTGCCATCCCAGACATGCTCAGCGAGTTCGGCTCGGGACACGACGCGGCCCGCCTGCCTCGCGAGGTACGCGAGAAACGTGAACTCACGTGCCGTGAGCGGCAGCAACTCGCCACCGCGCCGCGCCTCCAGTCGCTTCAGGTCGATCTCAAGGTCGGCCACCGTAAGCACCGGAGGCAGCACCCCAACGGGCCGGCGCAGCAGGGCGCGCAGCCGCGCACTCAGCTCGCCGAACGCGAAGGGCTTGGTGAGATAGTCGTCAGCGCCCGCATCGAGGCCACCGATTCGGTCCTCCACCGCGTCGCGTGAGGTCAGCAGCAGGATCGGCACCGTCAATCCGCGCGCCCGAAGGTCTCGACAAATGGTCAGCCCATCCGCCCCTGGAAGCAGCAGGTCAAGCACCAGCGCGTCATACTCGTGTACGACGGCGAGCATCAGCGCCTCTGCACCGTCGCCGGTCGCATCCACCGCGTACGCAAGATCCCGCAGCCCGCGCACCAGCACGTCTCGCAACAACGGGTCGTCTTCCGCAACGAGGAGGCGCATTCTATCGAGGACAGTGCCGTTAAAGAGAGGAGCAGACGCGAATCACGCCGCCGGTCAGAACGCCTGGCCGATGCCGAAATACACCAGTCGGTCCTCGCGCGAACGCCCCACGTCGAGCGAGATGATGGTGCTCTGGTTCCACGCCAGCCGAGCCCCGACCCCCTGCGACCAACGCAGACGACCGAAATTCAAATCCTGCCAGCGGTCACGCACGGTCCCAACATCGACAAACGGCGCCACACCCAGCGCGAACCGCTGCCGTCCGATGGTCCGCTCCGCCAGTCGCGTCCGCAACTCGGCGTTGGCAAACCAGAGCGACCGTGCGAGGAAGCGATTTGCCCTGTAACCGCGCAGCGACCGCGCACCGCCCAGTGCGTTCACGCTGCCGTCGGGGCTCCACTGGTCCTGAAACTCAAAAAACGGCGCGTTGCCGCCAAAGATGTTGCCAACGCCAACGCGGCCGGCGAGCACAGTGCGCGGCCCGACAGGCAGTCGGCGAAATGCTTTCGCCTGAATGAACAGCTTGTCGAACGCAAACTCGGAACCGATCGCCGGCGCGGACCACTCGTTGCCGACTTCGAAATACACCCCCTTCGTGGGATCGGGCTCAAAGTCCCGGGTGTCGTACAGGAGTGCCTGTTGCAAAATAGACACGCGGCCGCCCGCCAACCCGGACACAAGGCCCTGTTGCGCATCGCGCTCCAGCAGCGAGATCCCGTTCGGGGCCTTCGTGTCGGCGCCGGTTGCAGGGTCCACAGCGTCCGCCGACCGTGAAGCAAATGTCCGATAGCGCAACCGCTGGATCTCGTACCCGCCGAGCACCCGCCAGCGCCCGCCGCCCAGTGCGTAGTCGGCCTTGATGTTGAGCATCAACTCCTGCTCGCCGAACCGGTTGGAGAGCGCATCGGTCACACGCGCCGCTTCGGTCGGACCGCCGGGACGCAGCGTTTTACGCGCGACGTCGAAGTTCTTGTACGTGTCGAACGTCGCGCCACCGGACGGCAGCGTGAGCGGCCCAAGGGTGGCCTCTGTGCTGCCGAAGAACAGATTTGCGGGGTTGTCGCCGACTTTGAGATCAATCTTGAGACGCCACGGACGCCCGAACGCGAAGGGCACGTCCAGTCGCGCCGCGAACTCGCGTGCTTCCGCCGTGGTGGCAAAGGCGGCGATTGACAGGCGCGCCCGATACGGCGTGTACGCAAAAAGCGGATCGGTCCGGTTGCCGTTGAAGAACATCGAACCGCGCACGCCCAGTCCCTGCCCAGCGACGGGGTCGGAGCTCAGGTCGGGTAGCCCGGTGAAGAACGCGCCCTCCTTCTTCTTCGCGAGGTCCTGATCGGAGATCCGACGCGCCCGTGCAAAGGGTGGGACAACCGTATCGGTCTGCGGTGTCTGCTGCGCCGCTGACTGGCCGCTCATGGTCAGCATCGCCGTCAGCACGGAAAGACTCGACCGGCGGATCGCCCGGCGGCAGCGCGTCGCGGGCCGCGTGGCGGCCGCTCGCTTCGAATCAGACGAAGGCATCAGTTCCCGGAATTGAGGAAGCGTCTCCGCGGCCTCGCGCCCCGGAGCATGATCCCTGCAGCATAGTCCGGGCAACCTGACGGGAACCTGACCGCTCGGCGACGCAACCTGACATGAACCCGCGCGAAGCTACCGAAGAATGCGAGCCAGCAACTCCGGCATCGCATGAAACTGGTCGATGTGATCGAGTGCGCTGTTGCCGGCGAAGCCGAGCAGCTCAAAACGCCCCGCGCGCACCTCGCTCAGTTGCTGCGTGCCGCGCGGTCCCCACTTGAGTACCGGCGTCCGCCGCAGTCCCAAGGTCGCGATCAGCCAGTCCGCCGTTTCCGTGGTACTCGCAAACGTGCCTGGAAAGATCTCCGAATGCGTGACCATGAATCGTTTCTCGCCGCGACGCGCTGCACGGGCGAATTCCGCGAATGCCGCAAGATTCACGGTGTCGAGGGTCGCCCCGGTCGCCATGACCTGCCCGTCCGGCACGTACGACGTGTGCATCCCGTCGATGAGTAGCACGCGATGCACCGCCGCGAAGTGCCGTGGTTCGCGCAGGATCACACGAATCGCGCCATGTCCCGCGGAAAATCCGGCCAACGTTATTGGACCGATACGAACAGGCGCCAACGTCACCGTCTCGACGGCACGAGCGATACCGGCCAGCAGTGAATCGAACGCCGCGGGATCGCTGAATGCGCGGTGATACGCCCCGGAGCCGCTGCCGAGGTTGAGCACGGCGACGACGGCACGCCGATCGGCCTTGGCCGCCGCCTGCTGCGCCACCCACGTCGCACCGTGAAAGTGCACGAGCAGCGGCATCGGCGTTCGCGCGTGTACTCCTGCCGGGATAAGCACGTCGACCGGCTTGCCGGCAGGCCCGGTGAATGTTCGCAACGTGCCGTTGACCGGCCGCTGTACCAGGCGCTCGTGCCGTCGCGTGGTCTCCACCATCGGCGACGGATTCTGTGCGGCGGGCGGCACGACTTGCGCGACGGCGGGCACCTGCGCCAAGGCGACTCGCAGCGCGAGATACAAGCTGCCGGTGATCACGGCGCCCGCCACACCGCCGACTCACTCGCATTGCCGACCCGGTCGATCGCCTGCACCACGATCGCATCGGTACCCGACGCCGCCACACCAGCGGGTACATCGACCGTGCGCACCGTACTCGGTACCAGTCGCTGCGACCACGTCGTTCCCACGCGCCACCGCACGGCCCACCAGGACAACGCTTCTCCACCGTCGCCGGCAATCGTGACGCGCAACTGCGGCGACGTACCACCCTGCGCCACGACGGTGATCGTGGGCGCCGTTGGCGGTTGCGCATCCAGCCACGTGGAGGCGGGCACCAATGCGGGCGACGCGAAGACGCCGCTGGTGAGCAGTGTGGCCAGACCATCGCGGTTTACGCGCAGCGACGTGGTGTTGTACAACACCGTGCCCGTCGGGCCACCCGCCACGCTAGTGCGCGTACGCGTGAGCGCCACCTGCGACGCTATCTCACTGGCCGGGAACGCACTCGACGATCCATCCGCCACACGATACGCCGCGAGGCCCGGCCACAGGTGCCGGCGCTGCGTATTTTGCTGCGACCACCAGTCCACCAGCGACGGAAAACTCTGCCCTGTGGAGGCGATCGACCAGTACAGTTGCGGGGCGAAATAGTCCACCCAGCCGCGCTGCAGCCACAGTCTCGAGTCTGCGTAGATCGAGCCGAACGCGTCGAGACCCACAATCCCCGCTGGATTCCCTGGACGCCAGATACCGAACGGACTGATACCCACACGCACCGTCGGTCGCGCACTGTGTACGTCGCGATAGAGCCGCTCGACGAACCGGTTCACGTTGTCGCGCCGCCAGTTGTCGCGCGTAAGCAGGCCGCCAGCCGTGAGGTAGCGCGCGTACGTGACGCTGTCCGGAAACGACAGATTGGGGCAACGCGTGTCCGGATACGGATAGAAGAAGTCGTCGATATGTACCGCGTCGACGTCGTAGCGACGCACGACATCCTGCATGACCGCCACCGCCTGATCCTGCACCCCATCCTCGCCGGGATCGAACCAAAGTTGCGTGCAGTAGCTGCGTACGAACTCCGGACGACGACGTGCCAGATGCTGCGCGTCGAGACGTGCCGTGTCGCTCAGATTGCCCGCGCGGAACGGATTGAACCAGGCGTGCAACTCCAGCCCCCGTGCGTGCGCTTCCGCCACTGCATAGGCCAGCGGATCCCACCCCGGATTGCCCCCTTGCGTCCCGGAAAGCGAACGCGACCACGGCTCAAGCGACGAGGGGAACAGCGCGTCGCCACTCGCTCGCACCTGCAGTACGATCGCGTTCAGTCCCGTGGAGCGCGCGAGATCGAGAATGGCAATCAGTTCCGCCTGCGCAGCCGCCGTGGACAGCCCCGTGCGCGACGGCCAATCGATGTTCGCGACCGTTGCAATCCAGAGCCCGCGAAACTCTCGCGGGAGCGCGGGCACCGTGAGCGGCGTGGGCGGAGTCGGCACCAATGGTGGGGGTGGCGTGACCGGCGCCGTTGGCGCCTCGCTGCCTCCGCACGCGGCCAGCACCGCGATTCCCGCCATGAGCCTGAGGCGCCACGCATGCCGCCACGCATGACGACACACTACGGTCCCCGACGTTCGATTCCAATATTGATTCGCCATGCGCCGCAACTTATCGCCCGCCACCGGTTTCACGACAGCGCGGGCGCCCCCTTGCCATGCCGTGGCTCGCAACGCATGCTCGCCGTTATCATGCGCATAGGAATCGACCTCGGCGGCACCAAGATCGAAGGCATCGTGTTGGCGGACGATGGACGAGAACTCGCGCGGCAGCGCGTGCCGACCCCCAAATCGTATCTGGCGACCGTTAGTGCGATTGCCAACCTGGTCGTCGCGCTGGAAAAAGACGCCGGCAGCGATGGAATCTCCGCGACCGTCGGCGTTGGCATCCCCGGTGCCATCCAACCAGACACAGGCTTGGTGAAGAACGCCAACTCAGTCTGGCTCATCGGCCAGCCACTCGGTCGCGA
Source organism: Gemmatimonadales bacterium (assembly GCA_038234895.1). Classification (GTDB taxonomy): domain Bacteria; phylum Gemmatimonadota; class Gemmatimonadetes; order Gemmatimonadales; family Gemmatimonadaceae; genus Gemmatimonas. Next base: position 10,682 of record JBBQSM010000086.1, on the reverse strand, counting down.
TCTCGAGGAACGACTGGCACGACCGGTGCGACTGGCCAACGATGCCAACTGCTTCGCACTCTCCGAGTCGGCGGACGGTGCGGCCTCGGGTGCCGGGGTGGTTTTCGGCGTGATTCTAGGCACCGGCGTCGGCGGCGGCATCATCGTCAACGGGCACGTGATCGTGGGCGCCAACCTGATCGCAGGCGAATGGGGCCACAATCCGCTCCCCTGGCCCTCCGACGACGAACGTCCAGGCCCGTCCTGCTACTGCGGCAAATTCGGCTGCATCGAATCATGGCTCTCCGGCCCGGGCTTCGAGCGTGATCATCTCCGCGTCACCGGCCAGCCACTGCCGGCTCGAGAGATCGTGCTCGCGGCACGGAGCGGCGACGCAGCGGCCGGCGCCTCACTCACGCGCTACCACGACCGGCTCGGCCGTGCCCTCGCCTCGGTCATCAACCTGCTCGACCCCGATGTCATCGTGCTCGGTGGCGGCATGTCCAATACCCCGGGCCTCGCGGACGACACCGCAGCCATTCTGTCCGCTTGGGTCTTTTCCGACGCCACGCACACGCGCGTGGTGCGCAACGTGCACGGCGACTCCAGCGGTGTGCGCGGCGCCGCGTGGCTCTGGCCGCTTCACGCTCGCGTGTAACCTCACATGACCGCCGCACGACTGCTGGGGACGGCGGTGGTCGTTCTGCTGTTCGTCGGTCTCACGTTCGTGATCGGGCGACGCTATGCGCGTCGCGCCGGACGTCGCACGCTCATGCGCTATCGCGCTGGCGTCGATCGCTTCAAGCTCACCCGGAAGCGCTTCGTCATTGAGCAGGTGCTCGCCGATCCGGCCATCGCGGATGCGGTGCGCACGCACGCCGCACAGATGGGAGAGCCCGAAGACGCCACGTGGCATCGTGTCCGCCGCTACCTCGACGAGATCGTGCCCTTCTTCAATATTCTCGCCTATTACCACCTCGGCTATTACGTCAGTCGCGCCGCGCTCGGACTGTTCTACAAGGTCTCCATCGAGTACGAGCGCCCCGACCCGTTTCGCGGACTGCCGCGCGACGCGGTCGTGATCTATCTCATGAACCACCGCTCAAACGCCGACTACGTGCTGGTCGCGTACGTGATGATGGGCGACGTGTCGATTTCGTACGCCGTCGGCGAATGGGCCCGCGCCTTTCCGCTTGAATATCTCTTCAAGAGTTTCGGCTCGTATTTCATCCGCCGCCGCTACCGCGAGCCGCTGTATCACGCGGTGCTCGAGTCGTACGTGCAGCTCATTACGCGCAACAGTGTGACGCAGGGCGTGTTCCCCGAGGGCGGGCTGACGCGCGACGGCGCGTTGCGCCCCGGTAAGATCGGACTGCTCGACTATGCGCTCGGTGTGGCGCGCGATCCCGCCGTACGGGCCCGCATGTACGTCGTGCCAGTCGGCATCAACTACGATCGCGTCATCGAGGATCGTTCGCTGCTGCGTGAACTCGAGACCCGCGCCGAACGGCCGACCATCTCGAGGCTTGCGCAATTGCTTGACGTTGCGCGCTGGATGCTCTTCAACGCCGGGCGGCTACTCTCGGGACGCTGGCGACGGTACGGACGCGCCGCGGTGGCGATCGGTGCCCCTGTGTCAATCGACCAATGGCTCACGCGACTGGATGACGCCGGCACTCCGCTCTTTGAGGCGCCGCGCCCCGAGCGCCTGGCCCTGGTGCAGCGCTTCTGTGACGACGTCCTGCAGCGCATCGGCGCGATCATTCCGGTCACGCCGGTACCGCTGGCTTGCGCCGCTCTCCAGAGCTTCGACGCGGATTTCGTCACGCGCGCGCAGCTCCTCGAACGCATGCAGGCCATGCGCGACGTACTTATGGAGCTGAACAGCCGAGTGCTGCGCGCCGATCGGGGCATTTCGGAGACGTTCGATCGCGCGTATCGCATGTTGCGGATGCGTCGCGTGATCGCGCGGACGGGCGAGGGGTTTCTGATCCTCCCCAAGGGACGCCCACTCATCACGTACTACGCCAACAGCATCGTCCACCTGCTCGGGCCGTTTGCCGACGGCGTTCGTGCCCGTGACGCCCTCCCGATGCACGACTGGGAGCGCGCCGAACGACTGCGCACGCCACCGTCGGTACCAGCGGCTCGCCCCGCCGCCGCGGAGTAGTCGCCCCCCAGCGCCTGTGCACGGGGGACTGGCGCAGTCGCCCTGCCCCTCAATACTCTACCTTGCGTACGTAATCGCTTGGCCCTTCGTATAGCGGCTATTACCTCGGCCTTTGAAGCCGATGACGATGGTTCGATTCCATCAGGGCCTACTGGACACTCCGCTTGAGCAGGTAATCGCAGGTTTTCGTGGCACCAACGGGCGGACCGGCACTGCGCCGGCCCGCCCGTTTGTTCTATTCGCCGGCGACAGCCGCCGCCCCGACTCAGAACGTGTAGCGCGCGCCCAGCTGCATCTGGTAGCGGTTCCCCGACTTGACCGTACGGCCGAAGTTCGGGTTCACGCGGTAGCGGTATTCGCGTGTTGTCTGATCGAATCCGATCACGTTGAGCAGCGTCTGGTTGGCGCCCGGCACCACCCTCACGCCACCCCAACTATGGTTGATCAGCGACGCCGCATTGAAGACATCCAGCGTCAGCTCCGCGCGCTGCCCGCGAATGCTCGGCAGCTTCTGCGTCAGGCGCACGTCCACCTGTGTGACGAACGGATTGCGCACGGCGTTCCGATCAGCAATGCGACCGATGTTGTCGCGGAGATATCCACCGCCGATGTTGGCCGGATTGTTGTACACCAACCGCAGCGAGTCGGCGAAACCCGCGCGCAACCCTGACGCTGCCGGGTCGAAGAGGAATGCCAGATCATTTTGATTGCCGAAGGAGCTACCTGCGCCCACGTCGTCACCGTTGATGTCCTGCGCAATCGTTGCCGACCACGGCGAACCCGACTGCCCGATGATGCGGGCGCTGAGCTGGAATCCATACACCTCCGGCGCGGCGCCGTACAGCACCAGCTTGTGGCGGAAGTCCGTGTTGCTCGCGCCCCATGACGGTACGCGCGGATCGCTTGGCACCGGCGTAAACACCGACGTAATGGCGATGCAGCAATTGAACGAGCTGTTGTCGCGCGTCTCGTTGAAGGTGAACGATCCGCTGATGGACCCGTTGCGCGGCAGACGCAGTGCCGCGTCGAAGATAAGCGCCTTCTGATGCTGTGCGGCATCGCTGTTCAGTTCGAGCACGCGCTGAAACTGCGGGAACGGGCGCGCGAGCACCGGATTGCGACCACCTGCGGCCGTGATCGACGCGGCTGGTACGAACACGCCACGATTGGACTCGTTGGCCAGTCGGAACGCAGGTTCGGCGCGCAGGTTCAGATCGGCGTAGCGATACAGCTCCGACGTGTGTGCGTACTGCGCAGCGGCGCCGACCGTGAGATTGCCGTTGAGCATGCGCCGCTGGTAGGCGATATCGCTCTTCCACGTGCGCGGCACCTTGAAGTCTTCGCCGAACATGTTGATGTAGGCCGGACGCGGACCGCTGCCCTGCGGAATGCCCGGCACATTAGCGAACGACTGGCGATAGCTGTTGAAGTCTGGTGTCGGAACGGCAGCGCCGGTGAGCAACACGTCGGCGAGCTGCGAGCCGTCATTCAGCAGGTGGTTTACCTGCGTCATGTAGTGGGGCTGCGCGGTGAAGTAGCCACTGCCGATGCGCACCAGATTCGTGCCCGTCTCGCCGGGCGTCCACGTGAGCTGCGCGCGCGGCTGCAGTGCAATGTCCCGCGGCGTGAGATCGGTGCGCTTGCCGAACGCCGCCTCCACCGCGGGGTTGGCATTCGCACCCGTGAGGAACGCCGTCATGTCCGCACGCAGTCCCGCGGTGAGGTTGAGGTTCGGCCGCACGCGAAACTCGCCCTGCGCGAACACGCCGCCATCGTACACCCACTGGCGCATGCGCGGCTCGAGTTCCTGCAGAGGCACCAGTCGCGCGAACGAGGACGGACGTTGCGCTTCGAGTGCAGCGAGATTCGGGAACTGAAACAGACCATCCGTTTCGATGGACACGAACATCGACAGGTTGTTGATCGAGTGGTCCGTGCCGAGTGTGAACGCGCTGTTGTCGCGATCCCAACGCAACACGTCCACGAACTGGTACGACTCCTCCGTCTGCAATTCTGGGCTCGTACGCTGTCCACCGAACTGCAGGATCTGGTTGCCGCCGGTCCCGCCGGTTGGCAACGTGGACGACACGTTCACCCACGCGCGCGGCAGGCGCGTGTTGGGTTCGTTCTCGAGAATGCGATTGGTGTAGGCCAGCCGAGCGTCATTCGTGACGCGGCTGCTCAACGTGGACTTGAGCGATGCCAACGTCTGCACTTCACGCGACTTCTGGTTGCCGCGGCTTTCCAGTACGGAGAGTTCGCGATCGGGAATTGAGTTGCTGTAGAAAAAGTCCGAGTATGTGGTACGAAGCGTCGCGCGATGTGCGTTGCTGAGCTGCCAGTCGAAACGAGTGAACACGGTGTTGAGCGTGTTCGCCCGATCGAACGAACCCACCTGCTGACCGCTCGGCAGGCCGTACAACCGCGTGAGGATGTTCAGGAACCGCGCAACGGAATCCGGCGACACTTGCAGGCGCGACCAGTCCGCCGGCGTCTCCACCTGCAGTGTACTGAAGGGTTCGGCCACCTGCTGCCGATCGTATGCAACGAAGTAGTGCAGTTTGTCCTTCACCAGCGCGCCCGACAGCGAGCCGCCGAACTGCCAGTTCTCGAACGTGGTGATGGGTTGGCCGAGAAAGTTCGTGTTGGTGGTCAGGTTCTGGTTGCGATTGTATGCGAAGAGCGAGCCCGTGGTGGTGTTAGTGCCAGAGCGCGTGGCAACGTTCACCGCGCCGGCGCCCTGCCGACCCTGCGTCACATCGTAGACGTTGGTCACCACTTCGAACTCGCGCACTGCCTCCACGGAGATGGAGTACGGACCGCGCCCGAAGCCCGCCCCCCAGATCGTGTTCTTCGCTTGCACACCGTCCACGCGAATGTCGGTTGCAGACACGCGACCACCGGCAATACTCGACGACGACGTGATGATGCCGCCCGTGCCCGCGCGTGAGGTCGTAGGCGCGAGGATCGAAAGGTCGGCGAACGAGCGGTCCTGAATCGGGAGCAGCTTGATCTCACGCTCGGAGATCGTGGTGCTGCCACCCACCCGTTCGGCGCGTTTGCTTTCGCGGTCGGCTCGCACGTCGATCGCAGCCAACTCCTGCGACGACTGCTCCACCGTGATGTCCAGCTCCACCCGATCGCCGAGATTGAGCATGAGCCCCGTGCGCCGAGCGGGACGGTAGCCGAGCTGGCGGACAGTCAGCGTATAGGGCCCGCCGATGGGGAGCTGGGCGAAGACGTAGCGCCCGCGGGCGTCGGTCTGACGCGTTTGCTGGGTTCCCGTCGCCTCGTTGCGAGCGATGACCGTGGCTCCGGCCAACGGGGCACCGGCGGCGGTACGGACCGCGCCGGCCACGAAGCCTTCAGTTCCCTGCGCGGTGAGCGGCGGAGCGATGAGGGGGGCGGAGAGCGTCAGGAGGACCGCGACGGTACGCGCGGTCCAGCGAAGAGCATGGTGAAGCGTGGGCATTGGTGTGCGAATGGGAGGAGCGAAGTGACGAGAAGCGCCGGGTTTGTGACAACCGCGACATGATCGTGGCGCCAGGTCATCGTCCGGTGTCGGATCCGTGACGGCTTGGTCACGACGCCGCCACGAGGGGCCCTGCACTTCCGCTTCTGCCCACTCCCGCCCGCCGCCTGACCGGGGTAGCTTTCGGGGCTGCAGTTGGGCAGGTATGCGCTACTCACGGGACGGAGCCACCGCGCCTCGGTTTGAGGTACCGGCGACACTCCGCCCCTTTGCCATGGTCGGGACTCGTCGCTTTGCCCACAGCTTTGCCTACTTCGGGATTGACACGCATGGATGGGCAGTCCACGTCACGGGGCTTCAAGATTCTCTCGGGCACGTCCAACCAGCCGCTGGTGGACGAGGTCGCGCGGCACCTTGGCACCGAAGCCTGCAAAGTCACCTGCTCGCGTTTCGCGGACGGTGAAATCTTCGTGCGTATCGACGAGAACATTCGCGGCGCGGACGTGTTCGTGGTGCAGTCCACGAATCCGCCGGCGGAGAATGTGCTGGAGATGTTGCTGCTCATCGACGCCGCGCGGCGCGCTTCCGCAGCCCGCGTCACGGCCGTGCTGCCCTACTTCGGCTATGCGCGCCAGGATCGCAAAGATCAGCCCCGAGTGGCCATCGGCGCCAAGCTGATCGCCAACATGATCGAAAAGGCCGGCGCGGACCGTGTGCTCGGACTCGATCTGCATGCGCATCAGTTGCAGGGCTTCTTCGACGTGCCGGTGGACCATCTCTACGCAGCACCAGTGTTCACCAACTACTTCCGCCGCAAAGGACTCAATAATCTTTGCGTCGTCGCGCCCGATGTCGGTTCCGCCAAGATGGCGCGCGGTTTCGCCAAGCGGCTCGATGCGACGTTTGCCATCGTCGACAAGCGTCGCCCCAAAGCCAATGTCGCCGAAGTGGTGAACGTGGTCGGTGAGGTCGAGGGTCGGGATTGCCTCATTCCCGACGACATGATCGACACGGCCGGCACGGTGTCCGAAGCGGCACGCGCGCTCAAGAAGCTGGGCGCCAACGACATTTACGTGTGTGCGACGCACGCGCTGTTCAGTGGCCCGGCGATTGAACGGCTTTCGAACGCTCCCATTACGGAAGTCGTGGTGACGGACAGCATCAACCTTCCGCCCGAGCGTCACTTCCCCTCGCTCAAAGTGCTTTCGGTGGGAGAGCTGCTGGCCAAGGCGATTCGCTTCACCAATGCCGACCAGTCGGTGAGCGTGCTGTTCGAGTAGCAAACTTCCATGCAGTTGCAGTCGTAGTCGTAGCACTTCCGCAGTCGAGCGGCGGGCCGGCAATGCATCGCTACTCCCGCGCCACATTTCACACACAGGGTATCTGCATGACCGCAACCGCTTCACTCAACGCCACCGCCCGCTCCGAGAACGGCAAGGGCGCCGCGCGCAAGATTCGTCAGGCCGGTAACATCCCCGCCGTGATCTACGGCCACGCCCGTCAGCCGATGTCGCTCACCATCAACGCCCGTGAGACCGACAAGCTCCTGACGCGCATCGCCACCGGCGCCACCGTCATCGAGCTGAACATCGACGGCGCCGTTGCCAAGACGCTCATCCGCGAGGTGCAGCGTCACCCGTACAAGAAGCAGATCATGCACATCGACTTTCAGGAACTGGTGGTCGGCGAAACGATCTCGATGTACTGCCCGATCATCATCGTCGGCGTGCCCGATGGCGTGCGCAACGAAGGCGGCATCCTCGATCAGGTCATGCATCAGCTGCACATCGCGGTCGATCCGGCCAACATTCCGAACCACATCGATGTGGACGTGGCACACCTCAAGGTCGGCAAGTCGTTGCACGTCGCCGATCTCGTACTCCCCGCGGGCATCAAGGTGCTCGACGACGAGGGCTCCACGATCTGCGTCGTCGGCCAGTCGCGCGCGAGCATTGAAGCGGCCGCCGCTGAGCCCAGCGCTGCCGAACCGGAACTCATCCGCAAGGTCAAGCCGGACGACACGAAGTAAGTCGTTCTCGTTCGCGTTCACGACGGGGCGCGGTACGCAACCAGCATGGTCACTCCACGCTGGCGCGTGCCGCGCCCCGCGCGTCTTCCCCGCATGAAAGTCATCGTTGGACTCGGCAATCCCGGCCGCGAATACGAAGACACCCGCCACAATGTGGGCTGGTGGTTCGTCGAGCATCTCGCGCGCCGCTGGCCCTTCGATGCCTGGCGCAAAGACGGCGACAGTCTCACGTCGTCCGGTCTCGTTGGCACGAAGAAAGTACGGCTGGTGAAGCCGCAGACGTTCATGAATCTGAGCGGCAGCGCGCTGCGCCCGTTCCTCAAGCGCGAAGGCTTTGCCCCGGCGCAGGATCTCATGGTCATCGTCGATGAAGTCGCCGTGCCCGTTGGCGAATATCGCCTGCGCGCCGCCGGTAGCCCGGGCGGGCACAATGGGCTCAAGAGCATTGAGGCGCAGCTCAAATCCGCGACGTATCCGCGCCTGCGCATCGGCATCCGCCCCGTAGACGAACGGCGCACGATCGGCGATCTCGCAGATTTTGTGTTGCATACCATGCCGCGCGACGAACGCGAGCTGGTGGAGGCGCAGTACGACCGCATGGAAAAGGCGATCGAGCTCTGGCTCACCGATGGTACGGAGAAGGCGGTGAGCGCCATGGGACGCTAGTCAGCGAAAGACCGCCATGACACCCGTTCGGCCGTGGACCGGGTTGTTGCCGGCCCGCGTTCATCCCGGTGCTGTTACCCGTCTCCGGCCCTCGGCTGCCGATGTTGAACGGATTCGCCACAACAGGCAACGGTGAACGGCACAGCGGATCCGGTTGCGGCAGCAGTCGCGCCACCTCCGCCTCGCTCCGCCTCGCGTCGCGTCGGCCAGTCGCATACGAATGGGGCACGACGGAGGCTCCACCGCCGGGCAAGTCAGAACGCCAACATCTGCGTGAACTTCACGATCAGCGCTCGTCCGTTCACAGGGCTGTCCGGCGTAAGGATCCGCTGGTCGTTGTATACGATGAACAGGTCGCTCAACGGATGGTGGATGATATTGAAACGCACGTTGGCGTTAAACTGCTTGGACGTCTCGTCGTACTGGGAGAGTGCATCCACGAACATGTTGGTCGTGAACGAATAGTTCACTCGCGCGGTGATGACATTGTTGACGAAGGCGAGATCGGGCAGTGTCAGTGTCGCCGCAGTGCGCTGTACGCCGAGCGTGGCGCGAAGCTTGTAGTTCGCCCGCAGCGTCATCGATCCGTTGATGGTACGCTGTGTCCCGTTGTACAGACCGCCAAACAGATAGCGCATGTTGGCAGACACGGCGCGACTCTGATCGGTGATCCCGTACAGTGACCATTCATTCCAGGCGTAGCCGCCGGCCGCCAACGGTGCCCGCATCTTGCGGTTGGGGCGAAACGGTGTGTCGAGTCGATTGAACGTCGGGTTGACCGCGACCTCGAACACCGCGCCGTTGTTGAAGAACCATGATTGGCCCGAGTGGAGCTTCTTGCTCACCACGCGTCCCTGTAAATCCTCCTGGTAGTCCCAGGTCACATGCGGGTGCAGCTCGCGGATGCCGTGCGCCCGCAACCATGTCGAGCGAGGGCGAATGCCGGTATCGAGCAGGTACTTTCGCATGTCCGTACGGCGATAGAATCCCAGATCGTTCTGGAATCCTGCACCAAGCTGCATGACGCCGCCCTTCACGTGCAGGAAATTCCCCTCTCGATTCAGCGTGCTGCGCCACGCATAGTCGCCCGAGGTGATGCCGGGTGTTTCGGACTTTACCACGTACGAATTCCAGTCGAGATTGCCGAAGAGCCGGAGGTTATTGTCAACGCCGTAGACGCGGTTGACGTAGTCGCCGCGCCGATTGACTACGCCCGTGTCGGCCCCCCCAAGGTTCGCCCGCTGCATCGCGAATACGCCGACGTCACTGCCTGTCCGCCCAAGGTTCTGCCGGAAACGCAGGACGCTCGAATTGGCGCGTGCGTTCAACTGATCGCCGCGCTCGCTGATGGAGAGCAATCCGACGCGCGTCCCTTCGGTGAGCTTCCCCGTGAGTCGCACGCCACCGTCGATCGGGATCTGCAGTCCCGACGCGCCGAGTCCGATCCGGCGTGAGAAGAAGAGCAGGTTGTCTTCGTCCGGCGTGGGCGTGGGATTCACGCGGTTGTTGCGTGCGGCGTCGCCCACGTAGAACACACCCGAATTCTCGAGGAAGAAATCGCGCTTTTCGGGAAAGAACTGCGAGAACTGCGTGAGATTGACCTGCTGCTCGTCGGCCTCCGCCTGTCCGAAATCCGGATTGACCGTGAGATCGAGCGTGATACCCGCGGTCACCGCGGCCTTCAGGTCCGCTCCGATCTCCGCGTGTCTGGCAAACGTCGGGCGCGGCCGTGCCGTCGTCCCAAGATCCCTCACCGTGTTTCCCACGACAAACGGCTTGATGCGGAGGTCGCGTCCCGACTTGCCCGTCTGCAACCCCGCGAGATTTCCCGCCAGTGAAATGCGATTGAGGTTGAACGCACGAGGTACGGGCGACCAGAAATCGACTTCGTTCTTCCGGCGCACATGACGCGAAAAATTGATTCCCCACTGCGTGGCGCCGGACTTGTCGAATCGTAGTGCGCGAAACGGAATGCGCATCTCGGCCGTCCATCCACCCTCGTACCGATGCGTGCGGACTTCCCAGACCGCGTCCCAGCTCTGATTCACTTCACGCCCTTCGAGCGCCACCTGCCGGTCGTGCCGCGCGCCTTCCACGTTCGTACTGAATACGTAACCGTTTCGGCGATCGCCGAAGGTGTCCAGCAGCAGCTCAAAGTCGTCCTGATCGTCTTCTTTGAAGTCCTTCTTGATATCGGTAATCACCAGCGACGTGGGATGCGAATCGTGCATGTTTGCCGCCACGTACAGGTTGTCGTCATCGAACGCGACCCATACCTCGGTCGATTCGGTGGCCGGCTGTCCGGTCAACGGCTCGCTCTGCACAAAGTCGGCGGCTGGCGTGGCAGACATCCACACGCGTTCATC
>JBBQSM010000085.1:0-18959 GCA_038234895.1 Gemmatimonadales bacterium | reverse complement strand
CCCTCTCCTCGCTGACTGTGATCGACGCATTCGCACGCGTCGTGTCCGCGCGACCTGAATCCGACGCCGGATCGTCGGCTGTCGAGTACCGTGAGGCAGGGCTGGCGGGCGGAGGTGAGCGGTGGCCCTGTGCATGCACCGTGCCTGGCGCGCTCACCATGGCCATCGCACATGCACAGAGGATCGTTGGGATCATGCTCCCTGTTCTAAGCTGGTCCATACGTGGTACCGGAGTAGTGGCGATCGCTCTCCCGCCAGATAAAGGCCGATGCAGGCGGCTGCGGGCGCGTCGCGGCCGGATGCGAGCAGTTAAGTAACGCGTGCGTTGTATTGCAGCGTATGACCGCATGCTGGCGCACCGATTCTGCGTTCGCGGCGGTGCGTGGTTGTACACCCGGAGCGCGTGCACCAGATCGGCATGCATGATAGGCATGCATGTTGCGAACCATTGGCGCTGGAGCGGGGCTTCGCGGGGCTGCGGACGGGGCCTATTCGCTCACAGTCGAGCTTTCGTGCACCCAAGGTCGCGCGACTTGGCGCAACCTCGCGCGAATGGCTGCAGCCGCAGGACTGCGGCGGCCGTCGGCGACCACCGTGGGAGCAGCGAACCGATGGGACGGTTCGCGCCGGCGCCGTTTCGGGGCGCTGGAGTGCGTGACGTCGATTGACGCCGACTTACCTGGCTGGAAGAGGCAGTGAACCTCAAACAAGGAGCATCGACATGGCAGAGATACGAGCGGAACCAAACGAGAGCAAAGTGTGGCTGTGGGTGCTTCTCGCCCTGGTCGCTGTCGCTTTCGCATGGTGGCTGTTCGGCCGCGGTGACAGCACGATCGCGAGCGGTACGACGGACAGCACGGCGGCGGCCCCTGCGGCTCTCTCGTCCGAGGTCACTACAGATCGCAGCGGAGTGGATGACTATCTCGCGTGGGTCGACAGCAGCGACAGCGCCGTCCCGGCCACGGCAGATCTGAGTCACGAATACACCGCCACCGGGGTCCGGCAGCTTGCCGGCGCCATCGCGTCGATCGCGCCACGTGACTCGCTGGGCGGAGCCGAGGTGAGCGAACAGATCACCGCACTGAATACGCTCGCCGATCGAATGCAAACGGAACCGCAATCGTTGAAGCACGCCGACCTCGCACACACCGCGTTCGAGTCTGCCGCGCAACTCATTGAGGACGTCCAGCGGCGAAGCTTTCCGACTGCGGGCGCGCAGGCAACCTCCGTTCGAGAGGCCGCCAGCGGAGTCACTGCTGCACGTCCTCTCCTTGAGCAGCGTCCAGAAGTCGACCGCTTCTTCACGAGCGCGGCGGATGCCATGCGCGCAATGCGCCAGAACTAGTGCCGGCAGAGTCAGGACCTTCATCGTCGCGCGGCACGCCGTCGCCGTCCACGCAACGCTGGCGCTCGGCGCTGTGGATTGCGTCGGCGGCGGCGCTTGGTTTCGTGGCCGGCTTTCTGCTGCAAGCTGCGCGGCTCAATCAGGCGCAGCAGCAGATCGCCGATGCTTCCGCCGCACTACATGCAGCACGTCTCGAAGCGACGCTGAGTGCGGCGGTCATTGAAGCACAGGGGGGACGCTTCGAAATGTCCCGTCAGCTGGCGAGCGACTTCTACTCGGGCCTTCAACGGCAGCTGCTGCCCGTCATCGAGGGTGCGCCGCAATCGGAGGCGCGGGCCATTCTCGCGGAACGCGATTCAATCATCACCGCGCTCGCGCGGAATGACCCCTCGTCGCCCGGCACGCTCGAGAGCGTGCTGCTGCGACTGCGACGGACGGTCCAACGCGCCGAGCTCGACGTGCGACCAGTGGGACCAGTCGCACCAGTGGCACCGGTGCCGCCCACTCCCTGACGGCTCGAACTACCTCAGAATGGAAGGTTCATGACCAACGAGAAGAAGTCCCTGTCCGGTCCCGATTTCGGGGCAGGCATCGCCCTCAGCGCGTTGGTGCCGGGCGGCATGTTGCTGGGCCACGCGAACGGAGAGGCCGTACTCGTCGTTAGACGAGGCGACGAGGTCTTCGCCATCTCGGCGCACTGCACGCACTACGACGGGCCGCTCGCGGCGGGGGTCCTCGACGGCGACATGATTCGCTGTCCGTGGCATCACGCGTGCTTCAGTGTGCGCACCGGCGAGGCGCTGCGCGCCCCCGCGTTGTCCCCGGTGGCGTGCTGGCAGGTGGAGCAGCACGACGGTAGGGTGACGGTCACGCACAAGATCGAACGGGACCCGCTGGCTGCCACGACGCGCGTGTCTGCAAACGAAGATCATGTCACCGCGCCCGGGCATGTGGTCATCATCGGTGCTGGCGCTGCCGGATCGGCCGCCGCCGAAATGCTGCGTCGCGCAGCGTACGACGGAGTGGTCACGATGGTGGATGTCGACGTTGATGCGCCGTACGATCGCCCCAATCTCTCCAAAGACTTTCTCGCGGGCGACGCACCTCGGGAATGGGTGCCATTGCGCCCCGACGGATTCTACGAGCAACATCGCATTGACGTCGTGCGCGGGCGTGTCACGTCCATCAGGCCGGACATCAGGTCGGTGAGCATTGAAGGGCAGGACGACCTGTCCTACAGTGCGCTGCTGCTCGCCACCGGCGCTGAGCCGATCCACCTTGAGCTGCCGGGAAGCGAGCGGCCGCATGTGCACTACCTTCGATCGTTCGCGGACAGTCGTGCTGTAATTGCCGCGGCAGAAACGGCGCGTCGCGCGGTCGTGGTCGGGGCGAGTTTCATCGGACTTGAGGTAGCGGCGTCATTGCGTGGTCGCGGATTGCAGGTGCAAGTGGTGGCGCCGGAATCGCAGCCGCTTGAGCGGGTGCTCGGGCATCACCTCGGCTCCGTCGTGCGCGCGCTCCACGAGAAGCACGGAGTGTCGTTCCACCTGGAACGCAAACCGGTGCGCATTGAAGACGGGTTTGTGGAACTGGATGACGGCACACTATTGCACGCGGACCTCGTGGTCATCGGTGTCGGCGTCCGCCCGCGACTCGACTTGGCCGACGCTGCGGGCGTTGCCCTGGATCGTGGTGTGCTCGTGAACGAATATCTGGAGACCAACGTCGCCGGCATTTTTGCCGCGGGCGACATTGCCCGTTGGCCCGACCCGCACACCGGTGAAAGCATCAGGGTCGAACACTGGGTCGTCGCGCAACGCATGGGACAGGCGGCTGCACGCAACATCCTCGGTGCTCGTGAACGGTTTGCTGAGGTACCGTTCTTCTGGAGCAATCACTACGACATGTCCATCAGCTATGTCGGACACGCGGAGTCATGGGACAAGGCTCGCGTCGAGGAAAGTCGCGCCGATCCGTCGGCCGAACCCTCGATTGCCGTGCGGTACGAACGGAGTGGCAAGTTGCTCGCGCTCGCAACCGTGTCACGAGACGCGCAGAGTCTCGCCACGGAAATCGAGATGGAGCGCGTCATCACTGACGCGCTCTCCTAGGGACGCGAAGGAATTACGGCATCACTGCGCTCGCGTCATGGGTCTCGGGTCACGGCCGCCGCGCCGCGCTTGATCAGACCCCACACGATCATGACCACCGCGACCAGCACAATCACGTGAACGATTCCACTGACGACGTGGAACACCAGCCAGAGCAGTGCCCACAGTACAAACAGCGCGATGCCGAACCAAACGAACGGGTGCATGTGCTCTCTCCAGGTTGTGTTTGGCCCGTGTAGTGCAACATCGGGGCCGTTACGGTCCTGTGCGGAATACGGTGCTTGTCGGCACGGGCTAAGCGCCGGGTGACGCGATGCCTCCATCCGGCGACGAGGGCCGCTCGATGGGCGGCAGCCGTTGCAGGAGCACCTCCACACGCCCGTTGAGCGACGCGACCTGATCGCGGAGCGCCGAGATCTGCGCGGCGCCGGCCAGCTCCCCTTCGCCCTCTTCTGCGTCGCGCGCCACGAAGAAACTCGCGATCGATGCCGTGACGTAGCCGAATACGGCGAATCCATAGATTGCCAGCAGCAGGCCGAGCAACCGGCCCTCTGGCGTGCGCGGAAACACGTCCGCCCCCATGGTGGTGAGTGTCATGGCCGTCCACCACAGCGCGCTACCGTAGCTGTTGAAACTGCCACCACCTGAGTCGTGCCGTTCGAACGCAAGGATCCCCGCGGCACCAAGCAGGTTGACGAGCAGGGTGAGGGTCAGCACATAGGAGAGGCCGCGGCGGCCCATGACGCGTCCAAGAGTGCGCATGCCTCGGTTGGCCGAGCTGACCACGCGCACGAGCCGTAAACCACGCGCCGCACGCATCGCACGCACCACGCGCGCGATGCGCACGATCCGAAAGGCGGGCAGCACAAGCGATATCGCCGTCAGCCAGTTGTGCCGAAGGTACCCACCCTTCTGCGGCGCGATGGTGAATTCGAGCACAAAGTGCAGGACGAATAGTGTCCAGATGCCCAGATTCAGCGTTTCGAGTACCGGCGACAGGCCCATGGTGAGTTCGATCACGGTGAGCACCAGCCACACGAATGCCAAGAGCGTCATCGGTCGCTCGAGCCACTCCCCGACCTGCCGCAAGAGCTGAAACCGTTCGTTCGTCAGCGCCTCGACCGGCTCTTCATTGCCGGGCATCAGGGAGGTCATCGCGCACGCATCACCGCGTGGCTCCCTCTCCCACCATCCGTCGGCACTCCTGCGCGCACCGGCGACATGCGTCCGCGCAAATCCGGCAATGCTCGTGCATCGCTGCGTGCTGCTCGCACTCCGCGGCACACGCCTCGCAGGCCGTTGCGCACGCCAGGCACAATGCTTCCGCGAGCGGACCGCCCCGTGCCATCGCGCGCAGCGCGGAGGCGCACGCATCGGCGCAGTCGCGGTCGAGACGGATGCACGGCACCATCATCTTCACGTTCTCCTCGTCGAGACATGCGTTGGAGCACATTTCGCATGCAACGAGGCACTCCACGCATGCCTCGAGGCACGCGTGATACGCCGCGTTGCCGCGGGTCAGGTATTTCTCAAGCTCGATCGTGGCCATCTCGACATCTCCTATCG
The DNA here is from genome assembly GCA_038234895.1 of Gemmatimonadales bacterium. Taxonomy (GTDB): domain Bacteria; phylum Gemmatimonadota; class Gemmatimonadetes; order Gemmatimonadales; family Gemmatimonadaceae; genus Gemmatimonas. The sequence goes on along the minus strand of JBBQSM010000085.1, from coordinate 13,937 downwards.
GACGTGGGCGCGGCGATACCGCCGCGATATGAGGCGGCTGACCTCGTCGTCGGCCTCGCCGCGGCGGACATGCGACGAGTGCATGGCAAGTGTGTCCGTCCTGTGTGTACCTGTGCACTGCAAGTGGCGGGCCCTCGCTCGGCGCTGGCTGGCAGAAGTGCAGGTCGCTGACACCGATGGAGTTCGCTTACACCCGGAGAACCGCACACGCCGCGTCAGGGAATCACCGATGCCGCGATCGGCTGAATTCTCCAGCTATTCAGGAGCGACATGGGTACGTCGCAATACCTCGTTGGTGAGGTCTGTCGTTTCCCTCGCATGGAGCGGTCATCGATGGAGATCCGCCACCGTCGTAACCGGAACGCCAGCGCCGTATGGCGTGCACTGTCGGCGGGGGGCGTGCTCGTTGCGTCCACTGCCTGCGTCAACGTGTTCTGGCGTACCGAGCCGCAGCCGGTCACACTGTCCACGGACGCCGTGGCCGACCGCGTCATCAAATCCTCCCTCAAGGCGCACCTGCGCGACGGGAGCACGCTCATCTTTCCAGGCGGGGCCACCGTCTCCAAAAAGAGCTTGGTCGGTCCCGCACAACGCTACGCGCTGCTCTCGGACAGGCCGCCGCTGCCGCGACCAACGACGGTACCGCTCGACAGCGTCGTCGGCGTGGAGACCTTCGTGGGTAAGGTGCAGGTCGTGCCCTCGATCCTGGTCTCCGCTGCCGCGACCGCGCTGTCGGCGGGCGCCGGCGCTCTGCTCTACGTCGCGATCTTCGGCTCCTGTCCCACCATCTACGCCGACACGGGCACCGGTCCCGTGCTGCAGGCCGAAGGCTTCTCGTACTCGATCGCGCCTTTGTTGGAACAGCGCGACCTCGATCCATTGCATGTACGCCCGGACAGCAACGGCGTTGTGCGGCTCGAACTGCGCAATGAGGCACTCGAAACACACTACCTGAATCAGGTCGCGCTGGTTGCCGTTCGTCATGGCGCGCGTGAACTGGTGGTGCCGGATCAACGCGGTCTCCCGGTGGCGGTCAGTGGACTGCAGTCCGTCAGCCGTGCCGTTGATCGCAGTGGTCGGGATGTGCGTGCGGACCTCGCGGCCGCAGACGGGCGCGTCTTCAGCTCCGCACCACGCACGATGTCAGCAGCACGCGCCGAGGATCTGGACGATTGGATTGATCTCGATGCGGATCGACTGCCGGCCGGCGATTCGATCGCGGTGGTACTGCGGCTGCGAAACTCGCTGCTCAACACGGTGCTGCTCTACGATGTCATGCTCGGCGCGCGTGACGCCGCCGACTGGATGACGGAGGAGCTGAGCCGTCCCGCCACTGCACTCGCGTTCGGCAGTTGGTACGTGAACGCGATGGGCATGCGGGCGTCCGTCGACGGAGTGCCGTATCCAAACGGACGGAGCGAGCGGCAGGGGTTGGCGCGGCTGGGCGATGTCGGGCCGATCGCCTTCCGCGACGTGGCCATCGTATTGCCGCGCGCTGCACGCGATGCACCACACGCGCGGGTTCGACTGCGCTTCGTCGTCGACAACTGGCGTATCGACGAGGTGCGCGTCGCGGGTATCGTGCGACGTCCGCTGGCTACGACGGTGCCGGTGTCGCGTGTGATCGTACCGACGCCGCAGGCTGGCGGTGGCCCACTGCTCGACACGGCAGCAGTCGGTACGCTCGCCGCCGCGGACGACCGTCGACTTCAAACGCTGCCAGGGCAGCGCCTGCTGCTGGAGTTTGACGTGGCATCGCCCGGCGATGCACAGCGTGCGCCGTCCACCGACTCGCTGACACGCTACCTCATCTCGTGGCAGGGGTGGTATCGCGAGTGGCTGCGCGGCGAGTGGTTGGCCGCACCGTCGAGCGGCGCCCGTTTCGTTGCGAACGATTCCGCGATGTTTGACGCGCTCACCCGGTGGCGCACACGCAAACCCAGCTTCGAGCGCGAGTTCTACGCCTCGCGCATTCCCGTCCGCTGAGGAGGCAGCATGAAAAGCATTGTAACGCACGTGTTCAAACACATCGCCAAACACATCGCGCTGATGTGTGCCGTCTTCATTGTTGCTTGCCAGTGGGGGACGCGACCGCAGAATCTGCGACCGGCGATTGGACCCGAAGGCGCCATCGTGGCCATTCGCGTGAGTGGTGAGTCCACGGATCGTACCGGTGAACTATTTGCCGCCGACTCAACGGGCCTGATCATGGAACGTTGGCTGGTGTGGAAAGGTCGTGCCGTCTCGAAGACGGGAGGGTTGCTGCACGTCCGCTGGTCCCGCATCGCCGCGATGGACGTCGATCAACTCGGCGGCATGTACGATCTCGCGAGCGGAGCGACCATGTCGCCGGACAGGCTGGCGCGGTTGACGTTGGTGAGCCGATTTCCGCAGGGACTCAATAGCCAACTGCTGCGCGAGGTCCTGCGTGCACGCGGACAGGCCGCACTCGAGGAGTTGCCATGACGCATCGCACAGCAGTTCGTACGCGCACATCAATTGTCACGGCCGTCGCGCCACGCGTGGCAATGGCGCGGCTACTCGTAGTCACCGCGTTACTTGCGGTGCCAAGCCAAGCGCACGCACAACCCAGCACATCGCGCGTGCAGCCGAGCGGTCGTCGACCAGCAATCGAGATTGTCGCCGGGCGCGAACTCGTGACCCGTGACCCGTACCTCGGCGACACCTGCAACGGATGCCGCAAGGCCGCCGTCGGCGTTTCGGGGAGTGCGCGCTGGGCACTCACGCCGGAGGTCGGCGCATTGGCGGACATCTGGTGGATTCAACGTCCCGGTTCGTCGTATGGTCAGCGTCGCATCCGCGATCGGCTGCTCGCAGTCGGCGCCGCCGTGGACCTACGCTGGCCGGTGTACCGCAAGGTCAGCATCGGACCGTCGGCTGGCGCGGCGTTTGTCCCTTCCGCGACCACCACACGTCCGTTTGCGAAAGCGAGCGGTTCCGGCGTGCTCTGGACGGCTGGTCTCGCGATTCGCGTGGGACGTTTCGTGCTGCAACAGCATGTGCTCGTGCTCAACGGTGCGGAGGCGGTTATTCAGGACAATCGCGAGTACTATCCGTTGACAGTCGGGTGGACGTTCTGAGCGCTGATTGCCGCTGTGCAGCGTCGCGCCCTCCTCACCGCACGAGCACCGGCACCAATCGACTGCCCACGGTCGGGTCACCGTCGCCGAGCTGGCCGTGGGAATTGGAGCCCCAGCAATAGGCGAAGCCGTCAGGCGTGAGCCCACAGGCGTGCGTGCCGCCGACCACTACCTGCGTGAACGTTCGACCACCCGCCACGGGAACAGGCGTCAACTTGAACATCGTCGAGCCATCGCCCAGCCGTCCGTCGTTGTTGTAGCCCCAGCAGTACGCCACGTTTGCGGTCGTGCGCCCGCAGAAGAACGAGGCCCCGCCGTCGACCGTCGCTAACACGAGTCCGCCGGCCACCGGCGCGGGTAGCGGTGAGTTGGCGGTAATGCCGATGCCCAATTGGCCGTCGAAGTTCGCGCCCCAGCAGAACGCTTGTCCGCCGCCCGTCAGGCCGCAGGTGGTACCGGCGCCGGCCGAGAGCGACGTGAACGACACGCCCGACGGCGTCGCAACGACCACCGGACTCGCCCGGTTGATCTGCGTCCCGTCGCCGAGTGCGCCCGCGCTGTTCTCACCCCAGCAATACGCAACGCCACCACGACTGATACCGCATGTGGTGTGCATCATCCCCGCAGCAAGCGACGAAAGGGTCAGTGCAACATTCACCGACGCCGCAGCCTGACCACCGTTGGACGAGGCGGTCACCGTCGTCGTTGGTCGGCCGCGCCCCACCGCGCTCACTACGCCGGCCGGGGTCACCAGCACCGCCAGCGTATCATTCGACGTCCACACCGGTACGCGATCATTCAGAACGATCCCGTCCGCGTCACGAATCGTCGCCGTGAATTGCGCACTGCTCAGGTATGGCAGCAGCAACGATGGTGCCGAGATGCGAATCGATGGGGCAACAACGGTGATCACGGCGGCACGGTGACGCTGGCGGCACCGCTCACGCTATCGGCGGTCGCCGTGATCGTAGCCGTACCGGTCGCTACCGCCGTGACGACACCGTCCGGTGTCACGGACGTGATCGTCGGGCTGCTGCTCAGCCAAGCAATCGGTCGGCTGAGTGCCGCCGCCATCCCCGCACGCGGTCGCGAGCAGCATCAGCGCGAGGGACGTGGCGGCACACCATGGCACGGACGACGTGTGGGACATACGACGAGATACTCGATGTAGGTGCATGGAGTTCGCTCCGGATGAGCACTGCTCCGACATGCCGGATCGGACGACGGCGCACATCAGGAGATGTCTGACCACGCTGATACGGTCGAGTACCACGAACCCCCAGAAGCGCAGTTCCCTCGCACGTCTTTCCGGACAACGGCACGCTGCTTCAGCGTCAGCACCCACGTACGCGAAACGCGTACGCGACCGACATGCTGTAAGCTCGATGCAGAGGAGAGCACACAGTGCCAATCTCGATCAACAGTGACTCCGGGAACATCTTTGCCGGCGGCAACGGCGTGGACGGTGACGCGGAGCTGCGCGCAATCGATGGCGCCGAGGACGCAGTCGTCGCTGCCGATACCGGCGGCAGCCCTTGGGATCGGCACCGTGTGCGGGGCTATTCGTCGTCTCGTGTTCGCGCCGCGCGATTCACCGCGATACTTTGTCGCCGTCGCGGGCACGGTCGCCCGTTTTTGCTGTCCCTTTCAGGAGGCTCGTTTATGGCACGCACCAGCTCCCTCACGTCCGCGCTGGTGGTGGCGCTTCTGCTTCTGCCTCCCGCGTCTCGCGCCGGTGCGCAGTTGAGCACAGCGTCGACCACTCAGGGACAGATCGATGGTACATCGGTTGGCTGCGGCCCTGGCAGCGTGAACTTTACGACAGGTGTGACCGCGAACTGCGATGTGACCGACGCCATGCTCAATCGCGTGCAGGCATCGGCTCGTGCTGATGCGGGCGGGCGGCTGCGGGGGTTGGCCGTCGCCACGAGTACCGGTGTCGCCGGCAATACCATTGCAACGGCCGGCGTCTCGTGGACCGAGCGCATTGCTTATTCGGCACTCACGCGTCCGGTGAGTTTACGCTTCGGTTTCGGATTCTCTGGCTTTGAGACGTCGTCCATGGTGCCGACGGGTTCCGGTGCGCCAGCGGCCAGCGTGATCACGTTCATTCGACTCGGCGTGCGCCGTGAAGGCAGCCCGCTCGCATCGGCATTCGATGAGTTGCTGGTCCGACGTACCTACAGTGACTTCGGTACGTTCACGAACCGTTCGACCGAGATCCAGCAGATCGCCCGGGGGGTGACCGGCCCGTTCTCCTCTACGCCCGGCTACGGCGCGCCGCCAACCTTTCTCATCGATCTCGACATCGGCAGCGAGTTCACCGACTTCTCTTGGGGCTTCGCGCTGAATGCGATCATCGCACCCGGTGCGTCAGGAACGATCGGTGGCTTCTACTTCAACACCGCGACGATCAATGATCTCGCGCTCGTTGATGCCTCCGGGCGAGACGTCAGCGCGGAATTTGGCCTACGCTTTGAATCCGGTGCGTCGTACAGTGTGGTACCCGAACCGTCTGCGTTTGTGTTGCTGGCCCTTGGGCTCATGCTCGTCGTACTCGTGCACCATCGCCGCGGCGCTGCGGTAGACTGAGCCGGGCTGGTACTTCCTGTTACGTGACGCCACGATGGAGTGAGCGCGGGCGCGCGGGCGTGGGCGCGCGAGCGTGGGCAAGGGCACTGCACTCCTAGTCCGTAGGATCGTCGAAGCGCCGGGATCTCCGGCCGGCTCTGCGCGACGGACGCGGCTCGACCGCATGATCGGCTTCGATTGCGGTAGTCTGGAAAGCGTGCTGCGCTGCAGCGCCGCCGCCGCTGGGCACAGACGCCCCCCGTAGCGTACGTTACATCGTGGCTCGTCTTCGGTGGTTCCGCGGAGTGCTCCTCCTGTTCGCGTTGGCTTCAAGTCTTGGCGCCCCAAGCCTTGCGGTGGCGCACGGTCTCGCGCACGCGCATCTCGCTGAAGAGGATCACGCGCCGGATCATGCCGACGCGCTCGCGCCAGTGGGGTACCCGAGCGCTGAGTCGCCGGACCATGACCACGGTCATGAACACCCCACCATCGTTGCGACCGTCCAGGGCGCCGTCGACGTACGGGCCGCGGTCGATGCCCCGCTGGTCTCGGGGCCGATCCCGGCGCTGCGCCAGCAGTGCAACCTGTCGGCGCGTGACGCCGCCTCGTGGGATTTCGCCGCCCTCGCCCGACCGGCACCTGACACCGGGCCACCTCCCACTCTCCGAGCTCCACCCTCACGCTGACGCCGTGTGTCAGTGTGGGTCGCGTCGTGTCCGGTACTCGGCCGCTCCCCTGACAGCATGCCATTGCGTGTGGTCACCGTGATGGCGCCCGTTGTGCCCGGCGTCGGCAGTCCGGTCGACGCGTCGGTGCTCTGCGGGAACGTCAGCTGGTCCCCCTGTGGTCTTCAACTCCCCATGTCGTGTGCGCACGCTGCCGTCGCCATGCGTACAACACGTACTGCGCGCCAACCTGCAGCGCACCACGTTCGTAGCGGTCGCGGCGCTGCTCTCCGCGTTCACGGGCCCGCGTCCCCTGTTACGGGCGCAAGCGGCTCCTGCTCCGTCTTCCGCTTCGTCGTCTGCTCCATTTTCTGCCGTGCGTGCGCCGATCAGCCTCATCGAGGCGCGAGCCGCGGCGTACAGCGCCGATCCGGGCATCCGTGCAGCGCGCGACGGGCTCAGCGCGGCGAGCGCGCGCGAACGTCAGGCGCTCGCGCGTCTCAACCCCACGCTGCTCTACGGTCGTGAACAGACGTCGCGGGCGGGGCAGTCGAATGCGCAGGACATCGCGCAGCTTGAATGGACGGTCGAGATCGGGGGACAACGTGCAGCGCGCGCAGAGGCTGCACGGTTTCGGCGACAGGCCGCGGAGGCAAACCTGTTGGCCACGGTACAGTCGCTCGACGCGCAAGTGGTGCGAGGCTACATCGAAGCAGCGGCGGCGCAGCATCGTGTTGGCATAGCCGACGTCGCCGCGCGTACGGCCGCCGAAGCACAACGGATCAGTGATGAACGGCTCCGCGCGGGCGATGTCGCCGGATACGCGGCGCGACGACTTCGTCTGGAATCGGCGCGCTACGCGGCACGACGGGCAGAGGCGGCCGCCGCGGCGCGCTCGGCGCGCGAACTGTTGGCACTGCTCATGGCGCGTCCCGTCGACGCCGTGGTGATCCCTATGGTGGTTGCCACGGATTCCAGCGGCAACGCATTCAGCGACTTGCTGAGCGACGCGCTGCGACCTGTCACGTTGCCCGTCGCGTCTTCACTCGCTGACACCATGCGCTCTGCTGCACTCGATTCGCTGATGCGTCATGCGATGCGTGCGCGACCCGAACTGCTCGTGGCAAAACTCGAAGCCCAAGCAGTGGCTGCCGACGCCAGGCTCGCCGCACGCGAGCGTCTGCCGATGCCGTCGATCTCGGCGGGATATAAGGGCGAGCAGGTGCGCAATGACGCCACCTCGACCATACGTGCGCTGTCGGGATTCGTGGCAGGCGTTTCCATCCCATTGCCGCTCTTCGACCGCCGTGCCGGCGCCATTGCGGCCTCAAACGCAACAGCGCGACAAGCGAGCGCTGAATCGGACGCGACGCAGCGACTGGTCGCGCGTGAAATCGCCGATGCCGCGGGCGCGCTGCGGGCTGCTGAGGCCGCGCGCACGCTGCTGCTTCCGTACATCGGTGCCGAGGCGCGGGTTGCGCTTCGGGCCGTGCAGGCGGCCTACGCTGAGGGTGAGATCACGCTTGCCGAATGGCTGGATGCCGTGCGTGCCTGGCAGGAGACGGAGCTCGCGCTGCTGACACTCGACACCGATGTCGCCCTGCGACGCGTCGCGCTCGCGCGCGCGTCAGGACGTCCGCTCTTTCCTGCTTCCGAGTCCGTTCGATGACGCCCATGCGCAATCTTACTCCGAAATCATACGCATTCCGCGTAGCCCGCGATCGTGTGCGCACGATCATGCTGGCGGCTGCAGTCGCCGCGGCAATCGCTTGCACTGATCGCGTCAATCAGAACGGCGCGGCCGTGGCCGGTGAAAACGCCGACGCCGCCAACGAACCAGCCGGCGGTGCGATCACATTGTGGACCGACAGCACGGAGCTGTTCATGGAGTATCCGGCGCTGATCGTGGGCGCGCCCGACAAGTTCGCCGTGCACCTGACCGATCTCACCGACTTCGCGCCACTTCGGTCTGGCCGTATTGCGCTGACCTTCGCGCCGCGGGACGGTGGGGCGCCCGTCACGGTGGTGCAGGAGTCGCCGCGCGCGCCCGGTATCTACGGGCCCAGCCCGACGTTCACCCGAGCCGGCGTCTACGACCTCGTGATTCGCGTGGAGAGTTCGCAGGCGCGCGACAGCATCTTCGTAGCGGGGTTGACCGTCTACGCATCGGCGGCGGTCGCGCCGCGTGATTCAGGCGGCGGCGACAGCGGCATCGCCTTTCTCAAGGAGCAAGCGTGGAAGACGCCGGGCTTTCGGACCGCATTCGCGACGGAAGGGACCCTCGCTGCCACCTTCGATGCACCGGGCATCCTCGAGCCCGCGGCGGGGCGATTCGCGCAGGTGACGGCCCCCATGGCCGGTCTCATCGATGCGTCCGGCGTGGCGGGCGCACCAGCGCCGGGTGAACAGGTGGGCCGCGGGCAGCCGCTTGCGCTGCTCGCCCCGTCGCTCGGTGACGGCGGGGCGGGCGCCTATGCCGAAGCCCGCGCGCGACTACGCGAGGCTGAGGACGAACATACCCGAGCGGTGCGGCTGTTCGCGGTAGAGGCCGTGTCGCAGCGTCGCGTGCATGAGGCGGAGATCCGTCTCGCCGCCGCCCGTGAAGCGCTGACCGGATACGACGGTGGCGCGCTCACCAGCGGCGGTCGCATCACCGTGAGGTCGCCCATCGCGGGGGTCATCGCTGACCGCCGCATTACACCCGGTAGCCGCGTAGACGCCGGCACGCTCTTGTTCACGGTGGTGGACCCGTCGGTGATGTGGCTGCGCGTCAACGTACCCGCTGCCCAAGCGGCGAACGTGTCGCGCAACGACGGTGTCGAGTTTCGCGTGGAAGGATCGGATCGCACATACGCCGCGCGACGCGTCGTGTCCATCGGCAGCGTGATCGACTCGCTTTCGCGATCCGTGCCCATGCTGCTCGACGTGGCCAACGCCGATGCCTCACTGAAAGTGGGTGCCGCCGCGCATGTCTCGGTCCGCACCGCGCAGCGCGAAACCGGCGTGCTCATTCCGGTATCGGCTGTGCTCGATGACGACGGCCGCGCCGTTGCCTACGTGCAAGTGGAAGGCGAGCGATTCGAGAAACGGCTGCTTACGCTCGGCCCGACCAACACCGGTCGCGTGCTTGTGCGTAGTGGCATTCGGTCGGGGGAGCGTGTCGTGACCGGCGCCGCGTATCAGGTGCGTCTGGCTTCGCTGTCAACGGCCGTGCCTGCGCACGGTCATGAGCACTAGGAGTCACCGATGCTCAACAAACTGATTGCGTGGGCGCTCTCGAATCGTGTCGTCGTACTCGCTATCGCCGCGCTGATGCTCGCCGCCGGCGCGTGGACCGCCTGGCGCATGCCCGTCGACGTGTTTCCCGATCTCACCGCTCCAACGGTCACCGTGCTCACGGAGGCGCATGGTATGGCGCCTGAAGAAGTTGAGGCGCTGGTCTCGTTTCCCATTGAGACGTCCGTGAACGGTGCGACCGGAGTGCGTCGCGTACGGTCATCCACGGCGCAAGGCATCTCGGTGGTCTGGGTGGAGTTCGATTGGGGCACCGACATCTTCCGCGCTCGACAGATCGTCGCGGAGAAGTTGCAAACCGTGGCCGCTACCTTGCCCGAAGGCATCTCGCCCCCAGTGCTGGCGCCGGTCTCCAGCGTGATGGGTGAGATCATGATGATCGGGCTCACCGGTCCGCAGGAGCCGACCGAACTGCGTACCGTTGCCGACTGGACGATCCGTCGCCGTTTGCTCGCGGTGCCCGGTGTGGCACAGATCATCCCGATTGGCGGTGCGGTGAAACAGTACCACGTGCTCGCCGACCCGGCACGCATGATGACCGCGCGTGTGTCGCTCGATGAGGTGGTACGTGCCGCGCGCGGATCGAACGCCAATGCGTCAGGCGGTGTGTACATGGATCGCGGTCAGGAGTACGTGATTCGCGGAATCGGTCGTGTACAATCGATCGAGGACATCGCGAGTACCGTCGTGGCCGTACGCGCGGGTATCCCGGTCACACTCGCGCAGGTCGCAGACGTTGTGGTAGGCACGGCACCCAAATTCGGCGATGGCAGCGTGAACGCACGGCCCGGCGTCGTACTGGCCATCCAGAAGCAGCCCGGCGCCAACACGCTCGAACTCACGGAACGGATCGAGCGCGAACTCGCGGCCATGCAGACAGCGCTTCCCAAGGGCATGACGGTGTACGCACAACTCTTCCGCCAAGCGAGCTTCATTCAGGTAGCGGTCGGTAACGTGGTGAAGGCGCTCCGCGACGGTGCGGTCCTCGTCGTGATTGTGCTCTTTCTCTTTCTTTGGAATCTGCGAGCGACGGCGATTTCCATTGTCGCGATCCCATTGTCGCTGGTCGTCGCGATCTTCGCGATGAAGCTGCTCGGCATCAGCATCAACACGATGACACTGGGCGGGATGGCCATCGCCATCGGCGCGCTGGTCGACGACGCGATCATCGACGTCGAGAACGTGTTCCGCCGGCTCAAGGAAAATCACCATCGGCCAACGGCTGAACAACAGCCAGCGTTGCGGGTGGTCTTCGACGCGTCCAAGGAAATTCGCGCGAGCATCGTGAACGCAACGCTCATTATCATCGTCGTCTTCCTCCCGCTCTTCTTTCTCGGTGGTGTGGAAGGACGATTGCTTCGGCCGCTCGGCTTTGCCTACGTCGTTTCCATCCTGGCATCGCTGTTGGTTGCGGTCACCGTCACCCCGGTGCTCTGCTCGTACCTGTTGCCGCAGGCAAAGGCGGTGCAGGCCGAGCAAGAAAGCGGCGTCGTACGCTGGTTGAAGGCACGCTATTCGCGCCTCCTCGAGTCCGTGTTGACCCATCCCAAGCGCGTCCTGCTCGGCGCGGCGGTCGCGCTGGTCGCCAGTATGGCGGCGCTGCCGTTTCTGGGTTCGGCATTTCTGCCGGAGTTCAACGAGGGCGCATTGACGGTGTCGGTCGTTACGGTCCCCGGTACGTCGCTTGATGAGTCGAGTGCCATCGGCCAGCGCATCGAAGCGATCCTCAAGGCACGGCCGGAGGTGGTGAGTACGGACCGCCGTCAGGGACGTGCGGAGCTCGACGAGCATGCGCAGGGCGTGAACGCCGCCGAGATCGACGTGACGCTACGTGACGACATTGATAAGGACGCACTGTTCCGGGAGCTTCGGGATGAATTCACGACGATTCCCGGTACGAATGTCACGATCGGACAGCCCATCGGTCATCGCATCGACCACATGCTGTCCGGGACACGCGCCAACATCGCCGTCAAACTGTTCGGCCCGGATCTGTATCAGCTTCGGCAGACCGGCACACAGATCCGGGATGTGATGGCGGCCGTTCGCGGCGTCGCCGATCTGCAGCTCGAGCAGCAGTCCGACGTGCCGCAGCTTCGCATCCGCGCGAATCGTGCGGCGCTTGCGCGCTACGGCATGAGTGTCGGACACCTTGCTGATGCCATCGATGTGGCGCTCAACGGCGAGACCGTGTCACAGGTGCTGGAAGAAGGTCGGACGGTCGACCTGGTCGTCCGGTATCCAGACGCACTGCGTGCGAACGCGGCCACCATCTCGGCGGTCGCGTTTGACACGCCAACGGGTCAGCACGTACCGCTCTCGCAGCTGGCAACCGTCACGGTGGACCGAGGACCGAATACGATTTCGAGAGAAAACGTGCAACGAAAGATCGTGGTGCAGGCCAATGTCGCGGGTCGCGATCTTGGGAGCACGGTCGCCGATATCGAGCGCGCCATCGCGATGGGAGTCACGCTCCCTCCGGGCTATTTCATCGAATACGGCGGCCAGTTCGAGGCGCAGGCCGAGGCGACGCGTACGCTCGCCATGCTGTCGCTGCTCTCGGTGGCGGCCATATTCTTGTTGTTGTTCGGCGAGTTCCGGTCGGCGCGTACGGCCGCGCTGGTCATGGCGAATCTCCCGCTGGCGCTCATCGGCGGCGTCGTGGCCGTGCTGCTCACCGGGCGCGTGGTGAGCATCGCGTCACTGGTCGGGTTCGTGACCCTGTTCGGCATCGCCACGCGCAACGGCATCCTGCTTGTGGCGCACTACCGACAGCTGCTCGCCGAGGGCGTGCCGTTTCGCGAGGCGGTCACACGTGGCTCGTTGGAACGGCTCTCACCCATTCTCATGACGGCGCTGACGGCAGGACTGGCGCTCATTCCGCTTGCGTTCGGCGGCGGCGAGCCTGGCAACGAGCTGCAGACACCGATGGCCATCGTGATTCTTGGTGGGTTACTTTCGGCGACGGCGCTCAATATGCTGGTATTGCCGGCGTTGTACTGGATGTTCGGTGATCGTACTTCCGCCGCTGTCGTGGTTGACGATGACATCCGTGCTGATGCCCCCGCGAACGCGTACGATCCTCTCCTCGCTTGACCATGCCAATGAAACCTTCGGGCAGCGCAACGTACAACGAACAGGATTCGGCGTTTTCGCGCGTACAGGTTCAACGGGGGGCTGCGTTGCTCGCCACCGGTGCGTCACTGCTGCCGGCGGTCGCATGGGCGCATGGCGTGACCGCCGGCGACAAGGGCTACATCATGGAGACGTTTGGCGTTCGCATTGTGCCGTTCATCTACCTTGGCGCAAAGCATATGGTCACGGGCTACGACCATCTGCTCTTTCTGGTCGGTGTCATCTTCTATTTGTATCGACTCAAAGACATTGGCGTCTATGTGACGCTTTTTGCGCTTGGGCATTCTATCACCCTCGTCTCCGGTGTGCTGGCGGGTGTGAGCATCAACGCGTATCTCATCGATGCAATCATTGGCGCCTCGGTCGCGTACAAGGCGCTCGATAACCTCGGCGTGTTCACCAAGTGGTTTGGTCGCCAACCAGATCCGCGCGCCGCAACGATGCTCTTTGGGCTATGCCACGGACTCGGTCTTGCCACGAAAATGCTCGACTTCGAGTTGGCCACCGATGGACTCCTGCCAAACCTGCTCGCTTTTAATGTCGGAGTCGAAATCGGGCAGTTTCTTGCACTGTGTGTCATCCTCATCGTGATCAGCTATTGGCGGCGCAGCACGACATTCGTGCGCTACGCCAAGGCGGCGAATATGCTGCTGTTCCTCAGTGGCGTGGCACTCGTGTTGTACCAACTGAACGGATACCTCTCACCATCCCAAACATAGGAGTATTTCGTGGCACAAGAATCTGACGTTCCCAACGACGTCCCTTCGTCACGCACGCTGTGGCGGGCTTCGCTCGCGGCCGTTGTGCTTGCAGCGCTTCTCACGGTCGGTGTCGTACTTCCCGCGGAAGCAGGTCGCGATCCGCTGGGGTCGGGCGCTCTGCTGGGCCTGACAGAGATGGGACGCATCAAGGTGTCACTCGCCCACGAAGCCGCAGCCGATGCCGAGGCTGATGCCGCAATGGATGCCGCAGGCGGCCCTCTGGAGTCTCGCAATACCACGACGCCCGCAGATGCGCAGGCCAAGCCGTGGCGCGATTCGATGACCGTGACGCTGCAACCCAATCAGGGGATTGAGCTCAAGCTCGCGATGCGCAAAGCGGAGAAGGCGTTTTACGAGTGGAAGACAGACGGCGTGGAGGTGTACTACAACACGCATGGGGAACCACCCAA
>JBBQSM010000084.1:0-19173 GCA_038234895.1 Gemmatimonadales bacterium | reverse complement strand
GCGCGTCGCGCAGGTCGTCGCCGACGACGGCTTCGCCACGTCTGGTGTGCATTGGAGCTGGGGAAACCGGCAGCGCGCCGGTCGTGACGCGTTCGCGCAGCCATTGTCCGCGCGCGCCAGTGACGCCGAGCGTGCCAGTCGGCTGTGGACGCTCAGCGAGCGGTGCGTGGGGCTGGGGTGAACACGCCCGTTGTCACTAGGGCACCGGTCGAGGCACGCGGCCCAGCACCGCCACGGTTTGCGTGTACAGTCGCTCCGCCGTGGCCGGTGTCCGCCCCACACACATCGTCCCCACTTTGCCGAACTCCTCCAGCGCGCCGATGAGATGGAACATGACGCCCTCCTGCCTGGCGGCATCGTAGTGCAGATCGTGATTCACCGCGACGTCGATCAGCGCATCGGGCGTGAGCCCCACCAGCGACGGCAGCGTGAGACTGTCGGTCGCGTGGTAGAAGCAGGGATTGCCGTTGAGTGAGCGAAAGACGCCAGACTCCACGTCGTAAGCGCCCTCCGTGAGGAACTCCAGCATCAGAAACGGATGCGTCGTGCCGCCCTTGCGCAGGTTGATCTCGATGGCGGTGGTGTGCCACGCCCCGTCACGTTCGACGGTCATGAAATCCACCGCGAAGCGCGCGCGCACACCGTCCTCCGCGAGGACGCGCGCCACCTGTGCCCCGTACGCGTGCAGGTCGGCACTGTAGGCCGTATCCGCGGGAAAGGTGCAGCCGAGATACACCTGTCCGGAGGTGCCGCCCAGGAGCTGATCGTGGGTGGCGACCACGTGCTCCTGCCCGAGTGGATCGATACGGCACTGCACGGAGGGCGACCGCTTCACCGCGCCGGGAACGAAGCACTCCACGATCCCCTGCATCGTGGCAAACTTGTGCGCGAACGACTCCCACGTCTCGCACTCGGCCACACAGGTGACGTGAGACGGGAGGGCGTCGCGAATCCAGCGTACGAGAGGATCGATGCTTTCGGCGCGTACCGTCGACATGGGGACATCGTCGAACGAGAACACGGCGTTCCCCTCGCCGGAGAACCCTTCCTCCAGCTTGATCATCGCACGCCGGAGTGACGGATCCCGGCGTTTGAGGTCTGCTAACGCGTGCGTAATGTCCGTTGCATCGCGCAGATGCTCATGGCCATCCGGCAGGGGCACCCCGGCACGACGGAACGTCTCGCGGCTTCCACTCTTGGAGCCCAGGTGGACGAGATCGGGATCGCACCCGTAGATGGGAATGCCGAGACGCACCGCCAGCGTCCGCTCCTGGGGCGTCACGTTGAAGCAGGTCATGTGCGCCGACATCACGTCAGGGATCGCGGCGCGCATGCTATCCACGAGCGTCGGACGGGCGAGGATCTTGCCCGTCAGTGTCTCGGCGGAGCGATCATCACACGAGAGCAACGTCAGGCGTCGTCGCGCGTGCGCTGGCGGTACGCCGGGCAGCAGGTGCAGATAGTAGTCGACGATCGCCAGCGAGAGTGGCACACTGGTGACGTATACGAGGTTCGCGCGCGGGTAGCGCAGCAACATCAGCAGACAGAGCAAACGCTCTTCGTAGTGAATGGCCCCGTCGAGTTTGCGCAGCTCATCACGATCGAGGGACAGACTCGGAATGACGACGATCGTTTGCGGCGCGTGGCGATCGTGGAAGACCCGCGTGAACAGCTCCGGCAGGCGGCGCTGCAGCACCGCGAACGCCTGCCGCTCCACCATGTCTGCTGCCGGCGCCTTCACCGGCGCCCCCGCTGCTGGCCGAGCTGTCGCATGCGCTGCTTGTTCCGTGACTGGAGTGACGTTGCGTGCAGCTTACCTCGCGCCGGGTCGCGGCGCGAGACGACGGCGCACCACCGTGGTGATGGGTGCTGAAAGCTCACTGGCGCCGTGGCGTGCCTTCCGACAATCTGCCGTATGACTCGTACGGATGCACCGGCAACGCAGATCCCGCTTGATCGTGCGCTGAGGCCATGAACGCAAGTATTTGGCAGCATTATCTATTCATGCATAGATCAGCATCGCGCCAGCGCGCGCTCTGTACATCGCGGCTTGAACTGGGCCGGCACGTCTGGGCGCTTTTGGCGCTGCTCTCCGCCCTGCCGACCGTCGTCGCGGTTGGCCAGTCGGGACCGGCCCGGCCCCCAACCGGGAAGCTCCGCGGGGTCGCGTATGACAGCGTGCGGTCGAGGCCGCTGTCCCGCGCCACGATTCAACTCATCCGCGAAAGCGACCCCAGCACGGTTCGCGAAATCACCGCCGACAGTCTCGGCCGGTTCAGCGTGGACAGTCTGCAACCGGGCCGGTGGATTGTGGGTGCGCGGCATCCGTTCATCGATTCCCTCGCCGTCGAGCAACTCGCAGTGCGTGTCGACGTGAAACGACGTGGGACCACCCGCGCCACGGTGGCGGTCCCCGCAGGACGCTCACTGGTGGCCCGCGTCTGTGGCGACTCGGTGGCGCGCGATTCGTCGGGCTACGTGCATGGCCTGCTCCGCAATGCGCGCGCGCTTGATGTGGGGATGGCGGGAAGCGTGCGCGTGCAGTGGGTCGTGCTCACGCTTTCGCAGGATCGCATGGACCGGTCGATCGAGGGCGTGCAGATACGCACCACTCCGGAAGGACGCTACGTGGCGTGCGGTGTGCCGCTTGGCGGCGCGCTACGTATACGCGCATGGAGCGGTGCGGACTCGACCGGCGTGCTTGAGGTGTCACTGCCTGCCCATGGCATCGCGCAACTCGACCTCGCCATCGGCGAAGCGATTCGTACCACCATGACCGTGGCGGGCACGCCCGATGCGCCGAGCGGTGCGGATACCAGCGCCACCGCCGACTCACTGCCCGCGATGGACATCGACGTGGTGCGTGGTACGGCGAGCATCGAGGGCGTCGCGCGTGCGGTCACCGGCGATGGCGGCGAGCAGCCGCTCGCGAACGCGCGCGTTAGCGTGTGGGGCAGCGGCCTCGAGGTGCGCAGCGCGGGCGATGGTCGATTTGCGCTGAACGGCTTGCCCACCGGCAGCTACATCATGGAAACGGTCGCGATCGGCTATCAGCCTTCGCGCACGATTGTCGAGCTCCGCCCCCATGCGCCGTTGCAGGTGAGCACGCGCATGGAGCGTTTGCTCACACTCGACACCGTGCAGGTGCGCGCCATGCGCACGCGCGCACTTGGCCCGCGGATGGTGGCGTTCGAGCAGCGTCGCCGACGAGGACTTGGCAAGTTCCTGGGCCCCGATGAACTCGACAAGCAGTTCGTGTCGCAGACCTCCGACTTCTTTCGCATGATACCCGGCGTGCGCGTGGTGTCCGGCATGGGCGGTGATCAGGTGCTGCTGCGCGGAGACTCGCGCGGCTACTGCAGGCCGCTCTACTTCGTCGATGGCATGCGTTTGATCGGCATCGAAGGGCAGACCAGCATTTCCTCGTACGTCTCAGCGCTGGATATCCAGGCCATCGAGGTCTATGTCAGCAACATCACGGCCCCGCCCGAGTTCTCGAGCGGCTTCACCACCTGCGGCAGCATCGTGATCTGGACTGGCGCACGTCGCTGAACGACAGGTTCGCTGAACGCCACATTCGCTGAACGCGCCGGCATCTATTTCACTAAGCGCCACACCACCACGCGTTCGACATCGTCGTCATCGAACTGCACGCCGGCCACGTAGTCGCTTCCGATTTCGTACGGTTCAAAGCGCGGCGGCAGCGACACATTCGCAATCCAGCGTCCATCGGGCGCGAACACGTTCCATGTTTGCGCAGCAGTCGGCGCAAGCGACGCCGCAGGCCCCGGCAGTCCTACGCCAACCTGAAACGGACTCACCCACAGTTCTCCGTCGTCCCGCAGCATCATCCGGCTGAGCGCAGGTGCCGTGGTGGCAAAGGGCAACGCCAGCACCATGCGCTCCATCTGTTGCCGTACCGGCGGCGGGGCATCCGTGTTGGCTGCCAGATACGCTTGCCGAACGATCTGACGGTCCGCTTCAGTCACCTCACGACGCGCGAGATCGCGTGACACGCGCCGCGTGATGCGTCCGGTCGGATCGTAGCAGGAAATCTCGAACCGGTCCGAGTAGCCCACGCACACCCCGCCCATTGCGGTGGCCGTGACGGCTTCCCCATCCAGCAGCAGTCGCGCCGGTGTGCCGTTGATGGGATGCGTGCGATAGCCCGGAAACGTCACGATAGGCAGCAGCGAGTCTCCCGCCGCATCGCTTCGCGTCAGCGTCTGCATGATCACCTGCCCTTCCGCCTCGGCCTGCGGTGCGCCATCGATGACCAGCACGTACGAACTCCCCGCCTCGCCCACACCCAGTCGCCGCGGATTCCGGCTTTCCGCACGTCGCGCCGGTCGGAGGCTGCGCACCAGCACACCCGCCGGATCGAACACGTGCGCACGCGAGTCGCCGTCCACACCCACCAGCGTATCCCCGATGCGCAGCAGCCGCGTGAGACGCTTGAACTCACCCGGCCCGCTGCCCGTGCGTCCGACTGCACGCACAAAGGCGCCGTCACGCGAATAGATGCGGATTTCGTTGCTGCCGCCCACCGCGACCGCAACGCCGCCATCGCTGAGCCGCGCGACTCCGCGAATGGCCGAGAAGATGGTGGCGGGATCGTCGTCGCCGCCGAGTTGCAATAGTGGGTCTGCGGCGAGTTGCCAGGTGGACGGTGGCGTGGCCGATGCGCTGTAGGAAGCGACTCGTACGCCGGCGCTGTCGACGACCTGCTGCCGGTTGTCGGATGGGCTGGCGCAGGCGATTGCGACGACGAGAACAGAGAGGCGACGCAGAGAGGACACGAGAGGCTCCTGAGGGTTCGACCGGGCACGTGGATAGCGCGCGCAACTTGGTGTACACGCGCACGTAGCTGCGCGCCGCAGTGTGCGGACTCCTTTATGTCGCAGCGAGACATGCCGTCAAGCACTCGCGCCGTTCGGTTGGTCACTCTCCTTCGACCAGTATTGCCCATGAGCCGTCTTCGAGATGTCGTTGGCGCGCTTACCCTGATGGAATCGCTCGCCTGCACCGCGCCCGCGCGCGACACGCGGGCAGCACCGAGCGCCGCGTTGCCCTGCCTGCTCATTTCGGCCGGCGATGCCGACGGGCGCGACAGCGACTTTCTCGCCGTCATCGACCTTCGCGCGGACAGCCCGACACTCGGCAAGGTCGTGGCCACGACACCCACCGGAATGGAGGCGTCGTTGCCCCACCACATGGAGTATGCGTTGCCGCCGGCGGGCGAGTGGCTGTTCATGAATGCCCATCATCACGAGCGCAGCATGCTCGTGGATGTGTCCAACCCGCTGGCGCCGCGCATTGCGAGTTCGTTCGATGCGCCGGTCCCGCTGCGCTATCCGCATGACTACACGCGCACGCCAACGGGTACGCGCCTCGTTGGCTTTCTGCGCAGCGAAGGATCCAGCGCCGATACGGCTGAAACCGAGTCGCCCGGCAACGCCGGCGGCATTGCGGAGTACAGCGCCGCCGGCGAACTGCTGCGCACCGCGAGTGCCGGCAATTGGGGTGGCAAGCCGGTGCGGCCGTATGCGTTCGCACTGCTGGCGGACATCGACCGGCTTGTGGTGACGAGCGCACCGATGATGGAATCGACGTGGGCCGATGTGGTGCAGATCTATCGCTATTCCGACTTCACGCTGCTACACACGATCGATCTGCCCGCCGGCGGACGGCTCGGTCTTCTTCAACAGCTACGGCTGCACATTTTACCGGCTCACCGACATCGGCAGCGACCGCCCGCAGCTCTCGACCTTCTTTGCGCTGGACACCCCCTACGATCCGAAGCCGGGGTGGATACGCGGCTGCGCCTGCGACCTTCTACCTGACCCCCGCCCCGGTCGCACCCTTCACCGGCGTCATGCCGCCGCTACGCAGATAGTCGATCGCCAGATTCGCCATCGCACGCACGCCGGTGGGCAGCGCAGCCTCATCCGCAAAGAACAGCGGCGAGTGATTGGCCGGCTGCGACTTCTGGTCCTTCCCCTTGGGTGCGACGCCCAGAAAGTAGAACAGCCCCGGAATGTCCTTGGTGAATGCCGGAAAGTCCTCCGATCCGGTCACGGGGTTCACAGTGCGAAAGCCACCGTCGCCGGCAGTGCGTTGCAGCGTCGGCGTCATCTTCTCCAGCAGGGCGGCGTCGTTCTGCGTGATCAGGCCGCGCGCGTTCACGACCACGCGGGCGGTCGCGCCAGCCGATGTCGCAATGTCTTCGGCGGTGCGCTTCACACGCGTGTGAATCTCGCTGCGCATGTTCGCGTCGAACGTGCGGATGGTGCCGATCATGATCACACTGTCGGGAATGATGTTGCCGCGATTGCCGCCCTGAATCATCCCCACGGTGATCACGGCCGGCGCCGCGGTCACGTCCACCTGCCGGCTGGCGACGGTCTGCAATCCGAGCACGATCTGCGCGGCGACAACGATCGGATCAACGCCGGACCACGGCTGCGACCCGTGCGTTTGCCGTCCCTTCACCACGATCTCAAGATCATCGGCGGCGGCCATGAATCCGCCCGCGCGCGTGCTCAGCGAGCCCAGTGGGGAGGGCCAGACATGCAGCCCAAAAATTGCCGACGGTTTCGGATTCTCGAGCGCTCCGTCGGCGACCATCGCATTCGCGCCGCCCAATCCTTCTTCGGCCGGCTGGAAGATGAAGGTGATGGTCCCGGGAATCTGCGCCTTCATGCCGGCCAGCACTTCGGCCACGCCCATCAGAATGGCGACATGATTGTCGTGACCGCACGCGTGCATCACGCCCACCTCGGCGCCGTTGTACTGCGCGCGCACCCTACTGCGAAAGGGCAGGTCCACCTGTTCGGTCACCGGCAGGGCATCCATGTCGGCGCGCAGCGCGACCACGGGACCCGGCTTGCCGCCGCGCAGCACACCGACCACGCCCGTCTTGCCTACATTTGCCCGCACCTCGAGCCCGAGCGCTCGTAGGTGCTTTTCCACCAGCGCCGCCGTGCGCGTTTCCTCGAACGACAGCTCCGGATGCTCATGAATATCGCGGCGCCACGCCACGACCTTCGGCATCACCTGCGCGAGGCGCGTCTCGATATCGGCGCTGAGCGCATCGGTGTTCCTCGATTGCGCGGCGAGCGGCAAGGCAGCTGCGCCGATGAATACGGCGCCGACGATCGCGGAGACAGTGAAGGTGCGTCGCATGGTGCCTACTCCTCGTTGGAATGTTTCATGACCGTCACGATCCTCGGCAACAGTCCCACGATGCGCCCGAGCATCAGAATGGTAAACGCGACCGAGATCGCGCCCTGCACCACACTCACGAACCGTGCCCAACCCAGCGGACGGATATCCCCGTAGCCGATCGTCAGCTGCGTGACCGCGCTGAAATACAGGTCGTCCAGAATGCCTGTTGACCCCACGAGCGAGCCGCTCAGCGTCCCGTATAGAAGGCCAAAGCACACACCAAGCTCGATGTAGTTCACGAAGCTCAGCACGAGCGTGCGGACGGCCGACGAAATCACCAGCTGTTCGTGTGTCCGCAGCTGGTCGAAGACGCTCATGTTCACAGCCGCCTGAAAGATGTCGAGAATGCGGACGATCACGAGCGCGCGTGGAATCCAAAGCGGCCACGACAGCTCGGTGGCAGCGGCGGCGACCAGCAGCAGTTCGACCACGAACCAGAGAATGAGATAGCTCTCGACCCGACGTGATCGCCGAATCGTAGAGCCGTGCGGGTCGTCGATAAACGCTTGCGACGTGACGTGTGCAAGCCGGCTGTGCCGCACCAGCCGACTGGGCGACAGCAGATGCAGCATCCAGAACAAACGCTCGAAAAGCCAGGTGATGATCGAGTATTCGCGGAGCTGTTGGCCCAGGAGGCGTTGGCGGGACATGCAGAAATGTACGTGCAGAGTCCGGCTGGCGGGGGCCGCTTCAATCAGATGGGCAGAAGTCCACGGTCCGTGGTTCGATTCGCCACGCAACTGACGCGCGCGCGACCGTGGTGTTCGCTGACAGGACAGGCCGGCGTAGTGCGCGCGTGCACACTAGGCTCAGTTCAGGTCGACCGAGGACCGCACGAACCGATGAGGCTGTGACTGTATGGTGCTTTAAACATGAGCAAATGAGCAATCAACTTTGCGGTAATATGGTTTTGCGTTCCGTGTCTTCGATCACAGCACTTACCGGAATAGCGAGCGCAGAGTTGTGCGTAGGAACCCGGTGCATCACACAACGGCATCGCAGGACATCGCTGCATCCGCCCAACCGGTGGAACGCTCCTCGCTTCGCTCCCGGTTCTCCCTCTCTCTCTCCCACCGCACATGCCATCGCAAATCACGAGATCGCGCACGACCCGGTTCGCGTTGTGGCTTCCAGTGATGATTGCAGCCGCCACCACCTCGTGTCGTGAACTTCCAACGGCGGCGCAAGACAAGCGCGCTGACATCAACTTGTCACGACAACCGCTTGCCGCCGCCGCCGTCAACCTCGCTGGTCGAGCGCTCGCCGCCAACTGTTTCCAATGTCACGGTACCGATGGAGTCGCGGGCGAACTCAAAATCGCGGGGGAAAGCGCATCGGAGATCATCTCTGAGCTGAATGAGATGCGCACGAAAGACCCAAGGCGGAACATCATGAACCTGCATGCCCTCGCGTACACACCTGCGGAAATCGCGCTGATCGCCGATTACTTCTCAAAACAGGGCAACTGACGTGGAACGTCGAAATTTCTTACAAGCCCTCGGTGCGGCGGGGCTCGGGCTCACCGCGACACGCGCAATGCTCGCACAGCCATATCCCATTGCAGGCGGCGCCACCGGACGCGTCGTCGTGGTTGGGGGCGGAATGGGCGGAACGACCGTCGCCAAGTTTCTTCGGCTGTGGGGCGGTACCGGCGTCGACGTCACATTGATCGAGCCCAACGCAACCTATTTCTCCAACATCTTCAGCAACATGGTGCTGACGGGAGAGCGCAGCCTGAGCCAACTCGGGTTCAACTACTCCACGTTGAGCCAGAAGTACGGCGTCAAGGTTGTAAACGCATCGGTGACTGGAATAGACCCGGTCGGCCGGACCGTCACGCTGTCGAACGGCGTGCGCTTGCCATTCGATCGCCTTGTACTTTCGCCCGGCATTGACTTCGAACCGCTGCCACTCAGCGGTAGTCCCGCAAACAAGGCGAAGATCTTGCACGCGTGGCAAGCAGGCGCGCAGACGACTGCGCTCAAGTCGCAGATTCAGTCGATGACCAGGGCCGATACGTTCATCCTCACGATTCCACCGAAACCGTATCGCTGCCCGCCCGGCCCCTACGAACGGGCGTGTGTCGTCGCTGACTATCTGAAACGCGTAAAGGGTGGCGGTAAAGTGATCATCCTCGACGCCAATCCGGGTATTCAGGCGGAACCCGTGAACTTCGGACGGGCATTCTCAGTTACGCACCGAAGCGTCATCACCTATGTGCCCAATGCCGTGGTGAACCGGATCGACGCAGATACAATGACCGTCACGACAGATTCGGCTGGCACATTTACGGGAAAGGTCATCAACGCGATCCCGACGCACAAAGCGGGCGCGCTGATTACGGGATCCGGGATAGGACTTGCCAACGCGCCCGGTCCGAACAACATGCCGGCCAAGTACGCAAGCGTTGACGTGCTGACGTATGAGTCGACCGTGGTGCCGTTGGTGCACGTGCTGGGCGACGCTTCGGCGACGACTCAGCCAAAGGCCGGACACATCGCCAATGCCGAGGCGAAGGTCTGTGCAGCAGCCATCATTCAGCTGTTCAGCGGCGGTTCCGTAAATCAGACCCCGATGACGAACTCGTCGTGCTTCACACCGATCACCAGCAAGACCGCATCATGGCTCTCGGTCGTCTACCGCTACGACCCGGTGACGAGGACGATGGCACCCACCGGCAACGGTGTGACCGAGTCGCTCGACGCTACCAGCGAGAACTACGAAGACATGCTGAAGTGGTTCACCAATCTCATGTCCGATACCTTCAAGTAGCGGCTACCGCATCGTCGCGCACACCGGTCGCACCAGGGCAGCGGTGGACCGGCGGACGCGCTTCGCTGAAGCAGCGCACGCCCCTCAGTGCGTCAGTCCGTACACCACGTAGTTAGTGGCGAACTTGTACGCATCGTTGGACAGGTTGACCGGATACCACCCGCCGCCCGACCACTCCATGTAGTCGCCGATGTCGTTGTTGAAATTGATAATCACCTGCAGCCGCTGCGACGGATCGTTGTCCTCGTAAATCCCGAGGTACTGCGCTTTGGCCGCCGTGGTGGCGGGGTGCGTCATACCGTCGAGCGTCTTGATCGAAAAGAACGTGTTGAAAATCGGGTGGGAAATGTCCATCGGCACGATGCGCGCGTTGGGCAGCACCATACGCATCGACCGCTCAAAGACATCCCACTGCCGGTCGAAATAGAAATCGTCCACGATCAGGAAGCCGCCTTTCGCAATCCAGGTGCGCAGCCCCGCCGCTTCCTCCTCGTTCGGCTCCCAGTAGCCGGGCTCGGTGAGATACGCGACTGGATAGTTCGCCAATTCGGGATCGTCGAGCGTGTGCACGTTGCTGGCCTTCTCATGCAACGTGAGCGTGGACAGCTCGCTCAGGATCGTCATGAAATTGCGCTCCATCTGCGGATAGTCGGCACTCCACGCCATCCGGTAGCCCTGCGTGTAGCGCAGCCGCACGAACGTATACTTGCCGTCGTACGGGACGTTGGGCTCGATGCGCATGCGCTGCCGTTGCGACCAGGCGATCGGCGCCGCCATCAGCAGCAACGCCACCAGCCACGCGGCGCGGCGCAACAGACGGCGGGTTCGGGGCGCGCGAACAGGCATGGGTCGGAAGACTCCGGAGGGTGTGACTACGGACTGCCTATAATCTTCCTCGCGTGTCAACAGCACGCCACTCGTGCGCTGCCAGTCGTCGCGCAGCAGTCGGCTTGGTGCGCCCAGCATGGCGAAACCGGGCAGTTTACGGGCGACGTTGTTGTTGCTCAGGTCTGTCAGCATGCGGGCCATCACGCCGAGTACCAGCGTGACCAACCACCCGACGACGCGCCCGGACGACAGGCGCGGGGCGAGCCATATCACCGGCTATTCGATAACCTTCACGTGGCCGACCATGCCAAGCAGGGCGTGCGGATCGCATTGAAAGAAGTACTGCCTTCCCGCGTCCATCGTGACAGGAATCTCGAACGCCTGTCCCGGTAACTGCGCGAAGCCAGTCATCGCCGGCAGGTCGTCCGAACCCGCGTTGGAATCGGGGAGGAAGTGCACGTTATGTACGCCAGCGGTGAGGACGAACTTGAGCACATCGCCGCGTTTGGCTTCGATGAGTTTGGGCTTGAAGTAGTTCCCGGTTTCGTCGGTGATCATCTCGATCGTGATCACGTTCCCGGTCGGCGTGACGCTGGAGCCGACAACCGGTGCGGGTGTGTCCGGCGACTCGTGTTCGTCGTCCGAGGTACGGGTGTCGCTCCCACCGCCACAGGCGACCAAGAGCATGGTGGCGACGATGGGAACGATTCGGATGCGTATGCGGTGTGTGCGGGACATGTCGGAGATCCTGAGTTTCAATTGAAGTACGGTCACGGGACTAGAAGTCGCGACGCTCAAAGGCGCGCCGTCCCGCCCATGCGGGAATGAGAATCCAGCAGAGCAGTCCGAGCAGCGACGCCACAGTTCCGGCCAGGCTGCCGAGAAACCGGTGCATCACGGCGCCGGTATAACCCATCAGTGCGGCCGTATCGCTCTGCATGACAATGAGCGCGCGGGCGAGATCAACCGGATTTCCGAGCGTGAGCACGAGCATCGGCTTCTCAAGCGGATAGTCCGAGAGCGTCGTTGCCACAAGCAGCATCATGCCGTCGTACGCCACCGTCAGCAGCAGCCACACTGCGAGCGCCGCGGCGACACTGCGCAAGCGATCGTCCACCAGCACGCCGATGAGCATCGCCAGGCCGCCAAACACGAACGTGAGCGCCACGCCGCTGCCCAGTGTCGCGAGCAGCAGGGCGGTTGCGTCCGGCGTAATCGCGCGGTGCACCACGAATGGCATCAGCAGGCCGAGACTGAACGCCAACGCCAGCGGTCCGACCAGCTTGAGGTAGAGTGCCGTATACAGGGCACCGCGTCGAACCGGCTGGGTCAGCAGCAGCTCGTTGAACTCACGCGAGGCCTGCCACGAGATGACCCCAAAGGTGATCGTGACTAACGGTACCACCAGCAGCACGATGTTGAGCATCGCCACCAGCGCGCGTGGAGCCGTGCCAGTCAGGCGCAGCACACTTTCACTGACGATCAGCATGGTGAGTGCAAAAAGCAGCACGCCACGGTTCTGCATGATCGTACGGAGCTCGTGCCGGAGGACGGTGCGCACGACCGATCGCGCCGGCGAAATACCGCCGCCGCCGCGCCCAGGGCGATCGCCGGTTGCATCGGACGTGATGCCGAGCGCGGGCAGAACCGAATTCTCCGCGGTTGCTATGCCGGACATGGTACACCGTGCTGCATGAGGTGCGCGATCGCACGTTCGAGAGTGGCTGCCCCGGTTCCATCAAGCAACGCATCGAGCGGTCCGCTCCACCGCACTGTTCCTTCGTGCAGGAACGCGACCGTATCGGCCAGCTCCTCCAGTTCACTGAGTACATGCGACGTGATCATCACCGCCCGTCCTTGCGCGCGAACATCGCGCATCTTGTCTTTGAGTATGCCGCTGGACACCGGATCGAGGCCTGAAGTCGGCTCGTCGAGCAGCAGCAGCTCGGGCGTGAACAGAAACGCCGCCGCCGCGTTGAGTCGTTGCCGCTGCCCGCCTGAGAGCGTGCGAATGGGCGCATCCAGGAACGATGCGAGTGCAAAGGCTTGCACGAGGGCGTCGTCCAGCTCGACCTCGGAGCCGCGCAGGTCCTGCAACAGTGCCAGCACTTCGCCCACGCATGACCCCTCTGGGAAACGCGCCGCCTGCGGCATGTAGCCGATACGATGACGATGGTCGATCTCTCCGGAGATATTCACGCCGTCGAAGTGAATGCTGCCACTATCGGGATGCACGAGGCCGAGGATCGCTTTGTTGAGCGTCGTCTTACCGGCGCCGTTGGGCCCGATGATTGCAGTGACGGCACCTCGTTGCACGTCCAGATCGATGCCCTGCAGCACGCTCCGACGCCGGTACGACTTCGTGAGCGCGCGCACCTGCACCAGCGCCGAAGACGGTACGGGGGTCATGGCAACCTCCGCGGCGCACGCATGAGGGGCGCGCTGTCGCGCAGTGTTTCCGGTGTCAGCACCGGCAACACGCGCTCTGCGACATCCAGCAGGTCTACCAATATGCTTCGCGTGAGCACCAGCGCGGCGGGCGATTGCTCCACCAGCAACGAGAAGAGTCGGACCGGTGCATGTACAACATCGCCGCGCCCGTTATGATCGAGGTCGTAGCCGCGGTAGCGATCCCAGAAGTTGCCGGTGAACGTGCTGTAGTTGTTGCGGCTGTTGGTGCCGACATCGAACACGTTCCCGGAAAACGCGTTGCCCTGCAGCACGTTGTCCTGCGCGTCAGCCAGTACCCGAACCGCCCAACCGTTGCGAATAAAATCGTTGTCGCGCACCGCATTGCGACTCGATCCTTCCAGGTGCAGCGCCACCGAGTTGTCCGTGAATCGGTTGCGCAGCACTTTGCTGTCGGTGATCTCCTTGAGCAGCAGTCCGTACGCCGCGCTGCCGCGGTTGCGAACGAACTGGTTATCGGTGATCGCCACGCGCTTCGAATACATCACCGCCACGCCGGACTCATTTTCGCGAAAGGTGTTCCCCTCGTACCGGCACGAATCGGAGAACATGAAGTGCAAGCCGTAGCGTCGACTTCCCTCGCTCACGTTGCGGCGTACGATACCGTTGGTCACGAACTCGAAATAGATGCCGTCACGATGCCCCCGGATGACATTATCCTCGAGCACAACGTCTCGGCTATCCCACAAGTGTAGTCCGTTACCTGTAACTGTTTGCGATCCCTGCATGCCCTGTAACACGTTGCGTCGCACCAGACACGCCGAAACGCGCTGCAGATAGATGCCAAAGAGCGTATTCTCAAAGTGATTGTCCTCGATGAGACACCCCGCCGATTCCACCACTCGTAGCGCCGCGCGGTCGGTGGCCTGTACCGTGCCCGTGTTTCGAAAGGTGAGGCCGCGCACCGTGACCGAGTCAGCACCGACGACCATGATTTCGCGTGCGCCCTGACCGTCGAGGATTGCACCCTGCTCGCCCTCCACGCGCACTGGCGCGCGCACAATGATGGTGGGTTCGGTGTATACGCCGGCCGGAATGCGTACCACACCACCGCGCGCCACCAACTGAATGGCTTCGGTGATGGATGCGGCCGTACCGGTACGCGCGCGGTCCGTGCTGTGTGGCGCCCGCACGAAGACTGTATCTTGCGCACCACGCATGCCGAATGACATGGCGCGCGCCGCGAGCGGTGACGCCACCATGCAGACGGCTGCGAACGCTACTGCACTGTGCAGGCCCACCCGCGTCTCCATCGCGCGCCGTTCAGTCGATTCAGTGCGCATGCGACGCCGCACCCGCGCCCGCGCCCGTCGGCGCAAACTGATCGTCGCGCACCACGGCCAGCACCTCGGTCCAGTTCATCACTCGGCCACCGTAGCGTTGCTGCAGCGTCTGCGCAGACTGTGCGTCGCTGAACGCCGCCATTTCACGTGCCATCGGCGAGCGAATACTGCCGCGGTGCACAAAGCGCGCCTGCGTCACCTCGATCCAACGCGAAGGCTGCTCGTAGTCCGCCACCAGGACGCGCTGCGGGGCAGCCGAATCCGGCAGCGCAGCGACATACGCGGCGAGACACTCGATGGCGTCGAACGTCTCCTCACGACCGCGTATCGTCACGACAAGCCCGCCGAAGCGCACATCGTCAATCGTCATGCGGCAGTAGCGGCAGGAATCTTCGCCGGCCACCAGCGCGCGTGGTGCAGAATTGCAGGCCGTCGCGCTGAGCGCGAAGATCAGTGCGGTGAAAGCTGACAAGCCCGATGTCATGGTGCCCTCGATACGCCGCGGTGCGTGACTGCCGCTGCTGTGAGTGTGCTCGCCGCAGCGGCCACAGCCAGCGCCACAGCGGCGATGGCGAGTACGCCTCCGGTCGCGGGAAGCGACGTGGCCGTGAAATTGAGGAGTTGCTTGCTGCCGATGAGCGGCGGCTGATACGACATGCCGGGGATCTGAATGGGCGCGTGCTCGAGATCGAGATTGTGCCCGTAGTCGTACTCCCATCGCCAGAAGTCCACGAGACCAACCACCGCGGCCAGCAGCAGCGCCCCGCTCCATACCCTGATCCAGCGCCCGCTGCCGCGGTAGGCAACAAAGAGGCCCACCGCGGCCATGATGAGGATGCCCGGCGCCATGACCTTCAACTCTGGGATGGCGTCGGGCTCGATCACCTGCATTCCGATGTAGTGATTGAGTCCGTTGATGTTCTGCAGGTCGTTCGGACCGACACCCGCAACCGTATGCGCCCAGATGTACATGCCCAGTCCCTCCGGGTACTGCGGCGCGGTCAGCGAGACGCGCCACAGGGGGAAGACCAGCGCAGTACCGAGCAGTATGGCGGCCACCGACAGCAGGACTCGCGAACGGATGGAGGCGATCATCGCGATACGGCGGTCAGCGCGGCGCGGGAAGCGTCACGCCACGCGCTGCAGCCCGGGCAACCTGCCCCTTCGCCTTGAGCGTGTTCGCCGAAAGCGGCACCGGCGAACCCACCGGCGACACCCGCACGTAGCCGGACATCTCCTGGTGCAATGCAGAGCAGAAGTCTGTGCAGTACATCGGAAAGACACCAACGCTGCGAGGAATCCAGCGCAGTGTGCGCGTTTCGCCAGGCATCACCAACAACTCGGCGTTCTGTGCGCCCTGAATTGCGAAGCCGTGGGGAATATCCCAGTCTTGCTCGAGGTTGGTGACGTGAAAGAGAACCGTGTCACCCACCTGCACACCCTCGATGTTGTCCGGCGCGAGATGCGAGCGAATGGCCGTCATTCGCACATGCACGACCTTGCCCTTCCGATCGATGCCGGCCTCGCGCTCCGACTTTGTCACCTGCGCATGTGTGTTCTCAGCCAGCGAGTAGTACTTCAACTGCTGCTTCACGATCTTGCTCGCTTCGATCGCGTTGGCGTAGTGCGGCTCGCCGGTGGTCGGGAAGTCGAGGATGAGCTTCATCTTGTCGCCCGAGATGTCGTAGAGCTGCGCGGACTGCGTGAGCTCGGGACCGGTGGGCAGGTAGCGATCCTTCGTGATCTTGTTCAGCGCGACTGCGTACTTGCCGGCCGGTTTGGTGGTGGCACCTCCGGGAATCATGAGATGTCCGACCGAGTAGTACGTGGGGATGCGATCGACCACTTCCCACGTGCCGAGTTTCCACTTCACGATCTCAGAGGAAATGAAGACTGAGGTGTAGGCGTAGCCCTTGCCATCAAACTCGGTGTGAAGCGGACCGAGTCCCGGGTTCTTCACCTCACCGGCCATCACCGCTTCGTACTTGAGCACCGGAATACCGTCGATCTCGGTCTCGAATGCCTTGTCTTTGATGGCCTGCTGGATCTTGGTGAACGAGTGCACCGGAATCACCGTCGCCAGTTTGCCACCCGCCACGATGTACTCGCCGGTCGGATCGACATCGGCGCCATGCGGCGATTTGGGCGTGGGCAGGAAGTAAATCGAGTTCGGGCAGCTGGTGGGGGTCAGCATCCGCACGCTCTTCTTTGTCTCGACCTGTGCGGTGCGTGAGAACTCGTCCATCACGTTGTGTAAATGCTCGGACGGCCACACTTCGCCTTTGCCACTCTTCGCGCACGACTCGAGCGACTTCCAGTTGATCGCGGCGATGAAGTCCTTGTCATTTTTGGACGCGTTGATCTCGAGCTTCTCGTATGCCTGCTCCGAGTTGTACGACGTGAAGAACACCCAGTCTTTTGACGGCCCTTTGCCGGCACGGGCGAGGTCGTAGTTGTAGCCCGGCACCAGGAGCTGGAACGCCACCTCCATCTTGCCCGCAGTGTTGGCGTCGATGAAGCTGATGGTGCCCTTGAAGGACTTTTTAAAGTCCGTGATTGAAACGTCCGCCTGCGGAATCGGGAGCGAGAAGCGCGTAGATGCGATGACGTATTCGGTGTTCGACGTGATGAACGGCGATCCATGATTGCCGCCGGAGTTCGGGATCTGCAGGATCTCGCTCGCTTCGAACGTGCGCAGGTCGATGCGCGCCACACGCGGTGTGTTGTTCGCGTTGACAAAAAGCCAGCGGCCGTCATCTTCGCCGTTCGTCTGCGAGAGCGCCGTGTGGTGGAGGTCATCCCACGGAATGTTGCCGAAGGTCGTCTCCAACATCGGCTTCGTCTCTTCCGAATAGCCCCAGCCATTCTCTGGAAACTGCGAGAATACCGGAATGATTTTCAGCAGGCGTCCGGACGGCAGTCCGTACACGCCCACCTGTCCGTTGAACCCGCCCGACATGAACGCGTAGAACTCGTCGAGTTGGCCAGGCGCAACATACGTTTTACTCGCCGCGTCGCTGGCGCCGATCGCCCCGGTTGGGCGGTTGGCCGGTGCACATCCGAAGCTATATGTCAGCAGCGCACCGACCGACACGGTGGCGGCGATCCATCCCGCACGACGAGAACGAGACATTTGGGTTGACCCCGAGAGTGTGTGAGGAGCCCGAGTTCTCAACGATCAGATGCGATCGTGTTCGGGCTCTGCTAGTATTCTCGGATGTCATATGCAAGATTATAGTCAGTAACTCCCCCTGGTCTTTTCAGGGATTCCCCGACGAACCGCACCGCCGTGCCGCCATACCTCTCGACATGCGTCTGACCAGATTCACCGACAATGCCATTCGAGGACTCATGGTCCTCGCACTTGAACCGGAGCGCGCTGTTCCCGTCAATGAAGTCGCGCTGCGCATGAACATGTCCTACGAGCACTTCGTCAAGATTGTGCAGCGACTGACCGAACTCGGTTACGTACGCACGGTGCGCGGACGACACGGCGGTGTGCAACTCGCGACACCGGCGCACGAACTTCAGCTCGGCGAACTCGTTCGGCGACTCGAGGAAAATCTGTCGATCGTGGAATGCTTCTCCCCGGAGACGAACACCTGTCCGATCGCACCGGCGTGCGCGTTGGCCGGCGTGATTGATGAAGCGCTTCGTGCGTTTCTTGCCGTGCTGGACACACGAACACTGGCGGACGTACTCACGCCCGAGCGTGAGCTGGTTCGGCTGATGCGAGCACAAATGGACAGCGTGGCGTAGCACCCCACAGTCCGCGGTGGGACGCACAACAACGCCCCCGCTCCAGTAGTGGAGCGGGGGCGTTGTTGTGACGCGATCACATCGTGACTACATCACCATCGTCTGCAGATCCTGCAACGCCTTCTTGAGCAGGTCGACCTTCTTGGGGTCGCAGCTGCGATCGTTGTTCAGATCGCCGCTCAACTTGGTCAGTGCAGCAGTGCGGCCCGCTCCCGACGCCTTCTCTGCGCTCGAGATCGAGGCGCGGATCTCGGCGATACGCGGCGCCGCCACGCAACCCTTCCGCTCCAGCTGGTCGGTGTACGCCTTGGCCAATGCAAAGCTGGGCGGCCACGAGATCTTGGGCTGACCCTGCGCGTTGAGGTATTCCCACTTCACCGTATTGGCCGCGTCGATTTCGTTCTGCGAGATGAACTCGCTCGGCGTCAGTTCGGCGACGTCGAGACCACGTGCGATCTCGGAGCTCACGATCGAGCCGTTGTACCAGTACACCGACCACGAGCCGCCCATCGCCATGCGCGTCGAGTCCACCGGGCCACGGTCGAACGACGCGATTTCCTGCGGGTGCTTGGGGTCGGTCCAGTCGAACACCGAGATGCCGCCCTGATACCACGCCTGCACCATCACGTCGCGCCCCGGAATCGGAATCAGCGAGCCGTTGTGTGCCACGCAGTTCTCGTTCGATGTCTGGTAGGTGGGAATCTTGTAGTAGCTCTGGAACTTCAGCTTCTTGTTCTCGATGGTGAAGATCGCGTTGGCGCCCCACTCCGGCTTGTCGCCGGCGCGGCACTTGGGCGAGCTGCCTCCACCCCATTCGTCGGAGAAGAGCAGCTGC
>JBBQSM010000083.1:0-19380 GCA_038234895.1 Gemmatimonadales bacterium | reverse complement strand
ATGACGCCCGGCTTCCAGTTCGGTGGCCATGTCCGACAGCTGGAACTGGATGCCTTGGAACGAGGCGATCGCCTGACCGAACTGCTTGCGCACGGAGGCGTACTTGAGCGCCTCGTCAAAGGCACCCTGCGCAATGCCGATAGACAGTGCCGCGATGCCGATACGGCCCGCGTCGAGCGTCTTCATGAAATTAATGAAGCCCAGCCCTTCGGTGCCGAGGAGGTTCTCCGCCGGAACCTCGACGTTATCAAACAGCAACTCGCGGGTGTCGGAGGAACGCCAGCCGAGCTTGTCCTCCTTTTTGCCGGCTGTGAAGCCGGGCATGGAGCCGAGCGCGTCGTCGTGTCCGACGCCGTACTGCCGACAGGCCGCGAGATCGACGGAATCCTTGGTCAGGATGAACGAAGAGATTCCCTTCGTTCCCATATCCGGGTTGGTCACGGCGGTCACGACGAAGATCTCGCCGACACCGGCATGCGTGATGAAGCGCTTGCTGCCGTTCAGGAGGTAGTGGCCGTTCTTCTTGACGGCGGTGGTGCGTGTGCCGCCCGCGTCGCTGCCGGCCGTATCTTCGGTCAGGCCGAAACCGCCGAGTACCTTGCCGCTGGCGAGGAGGGGCACGTAGCGCTCGATTTGAGCGCGTGTGCCGAAATTGACGATCGGCGAGGTGCCAAGCGTCGTATGCGCAGAAATGGTGATGGAGTGCGAGGCGTCGATGCGACCCAGTTCCTCGATCGCGATCATGAAGCTCAGCGTGTCGAAGCCTGCGCCCCCGATGTCTTCGGACCACGGGATGCCGAGCAGGCCGAGGTCGCCCATCGCTTTGACGTTTTCCCATGGAAAGGTAGAATCCGCGTCGTGCTGCGCGGCCACGGGGGCGACCTGTTCACGCGCAAAGGCGCGCACCATATCGCGAACGGCGTAGTGCTGTTCGGTGAAGTAGAGACTGTCGTCCATGTGTTATTCGGGGTGTAGCTCGGAGGGAGGTGCTGCTTACGTGTCGCGGAGGCGGGACCGTGTCCGCGACGTCGGCGATGGATTGCGCGAGGAAACGGGGTCGGTAATGCCGAGGCAGCGATCGCAGGCATCGCATTGCGTGCGCGCTTCGGGATCACCGAAATAGCGCAGGACGAACGCGCGACGGCAAGCGTGGGTTTGCGCATATCGCTGCATTGCATCAAGACGACTCAGGTCGGCCTGGAGTCTCCGAGCGCCGCGTGTCCAGTCCACCGGCTGCCAGCATGGATCGCATGATCGCGAGTCCAGACGGAATCCGGCCCCGGTGCGCGTCCATGTCACGAACTGTTGCGCGTTCAATCGTTCCAGAACGGGGACGATCTCCATCGGGCCCCCGAATTCAGGGGGAAGCGTGCGGAGATCGAAGTCGGTGCCCTGCTCCATGCGCTTGCCGACCGCTCGCCAGAGGGCGCGCAACAGCGCCAGATCACGCGATCGGTGATCGGAGAGTTCATTGCCGATCCGCGCGGGTGTGGCGAGCAAGCGGAGCCAGATGCGAGCCATTGCGGCCGGCTCGACCGCAAGTGCACCGGCCGAAACCAGCGCGCGGAGAGCTGCACCCGTTTTGCGAACACCGCACGTGGACGGCAGGCGCGCGGCGAGTTCTTCGGCCGTCATGCCAATGAAGCGGTTGGCGTCGGCGTGCTTACGGAGCAGCTGCCAGAGCGCGTCGACGACGGCGCGATCCGGGTGCGCCTGCTCGATGAAGAACTCGTGCGTGAAGCGATCGGGGTACGAGTACAGCAGCACGCAGGTGCTCGGGTTGCCGTCGCGACCGGCGCGCCCTGCTTCTTGATAGTAGGCCTCGATCGTGCCGGGCATGGCGTGGTGAATGACAAGGCGCACATCGGGCTTGTCGATGCCCATACCGAACGCGCTCGTGGCAACGATCACGCGGGCGGTATCGCGCATGAACGCATTTTGCGCACGCTGACGCAGGGCGTCACCGAGTCCGGCGTGATAGGCGATCGCGTGCACACGCGCGCGCACCAGCACTGACGTGATGCGTTCGACGGCCTTTCGCGTGGGCGCGTAGACGATGGCCGGACCGGGCGCGCGTCGCAGGAGCTCGATCGCTGCGGCGTCCTTGTCCTGCTGGGTGCGTGTCGCGGCTACGTGGTAGGTGAGATTCGTGCGATCGAAGCCGGCGACGACGATCTCGGGCGCGTGCAGCGCCAATTGCCGCACGATATCATGACGCACATCCGGCGTCGCAGTCGCCGTGAGGGCGACGGTCTGCGGTGCGCCGAGTCGGTCGCGTATGGATCCGATACGACGATAGCTTGGTCGGAAGTCGTGGCCCCACTCGCTGATACAGTGCGCTTCGTCGACCGCGAGCAATGCCACGCCGATCTCGCGCAGGCGCTGCATCGTGCGTCCCGCCTCCAGTCGCTCCGGCGCGAGGTAGAGCAGCTTGAGCGATCCGTCGCGTGCCTGCGCCATTCTTTCGGCTGCGTCGGCGCTGCTCAGGGTACTGTTGATGAACGCCGCCGCGACGCCGCGTCGCGCGAGCGCATCCACCTGATCTTTCATGAGGGAGATGAGCGGCGAGATGACGACGGTGAGTCCGTCGCGCACCAGCGCGGGCACCTGATAGCACAGCGACTTCCCACCACCGGTCGGGAGCACGATCAGGGCGTCGCGTCCGGAGAGCACCGCCTGGACCGCACGAATCTGCGGCGGGCGGAAGTCGGGATAGGCGAAGATGTCGCGCAGCGTGGCGCGCGCGAGTTGGAGGGTTCCGAAGTGGTTGTCGGTGGCTGCGTGAACGGTCATGCGGCAATGTTACGTGACCGAGCGTTGGGCGACCTCACCGGAAGGACGCGACCGGTTACCGTTCGCCGCACGTGGACAACGGTCGCGGTGTGCACCGGGGAATCGCGTACGGCACATCGGTGGCGGTCTGTCGACTACGACGCCATGCGTTGCGATGGCGCCGCGACGCGAGCCCGCCCATTGGCGTATCGCGAGTACATCACCGCCAGATCTGATGCCACGATCGGCTTGGCGAGATAGTCGGTCATGCCGACGGCTTCGCACCGCGCCCGATCGGCGGGCAACACGTTGGCGGTGAGTGCAATGACCGGCAACACGTCCCGCTTGTCGCTCTCGCCCCCCGCTTGGGCCGCCCGCTGCCATTCGCGCGCGCGCAGGTCCCGGGTAGCGTCGTAGCCATCCATCACGGGAATCTGCACATCCATGAACACCATATCAAACGGGTGTTCGGCGATGAGGTCGAGCGCGTGCGCGCCCGTTACTGCACGCGTCACATCCGCACCAAGCTGTTGCAGCATCTTGGTCGCGATCAGCGCATTGACGTCGTTGTCCTCGGCGAGGAGGACGCGGATCGCGCGCGCTGAGGAGACCGGTGAGGCGCTGCGGACCGCGATGGAAGACGGCGTCGTGAAGCGGCACTGTGCGGCCGCGGATGCGGGCTCAGTCTTGGGCTGGCTGACAATGTCATCGGCAGCGCGCTGCAACATTGCCCAAAGCGCCGGCAGTGACGGCGGTGCGAGCACGCGCTCCACCGATCGCACGGTCTCGTTCGGCTGACCGGACCACGCGCTCACGCCGGTCCCGATCTCCACCACGTGCGATCCGCCCTCCGCAAAGGCGGTCACCATCGCGCCGTACGCGGCGTCGCGTGGAGCATCAGCCGCTCCGATCGTGACAGGGCAATGGATGCAGAGCACGCGATAACGCTCGTCGCGCGCCAATCGCTCCTGTGCCTCAACGACGCCTGCGGCCCCGATCACCCGTGCGTTCCATCCCTCCAGCACCGTCGTATACCACTCGCGGGACTCATCGTTCGCATCGACCCACAGGACTGTGAGGCGTTGGAGGTCGCGAGCGGCAGGCTGGACGTCGACTGTGCCAGGACGTGGGAGCGACTGCTTCAACGCAAAATAGAATTGACTGCCGACGCCGACTGAGCTTTCAAGCTCGAGCTTCCCGCCCATGCGGCTCACGAGCGCGGCACTAATCGTCAACCCCAAGCCGGTTCCACCGAAAACGCGCGTAGTTGATGCGTCGGCTTGCGTAAATGCTTGAAAAACCATCGCTTGCTTGTCGACGGGGATCCCGGGGCCGGTGTCGCTCACCGCGACGGACAGCTCGACGAACCCGTCCGTGCTCGGCGTGTTAAGCGCCGGAGTCATCGAGAGCGTGACGTGCCCATGCTCGGTGAACTTGACGGCATTGCCCACGAGGTTCGTCAATACCTGCCGAAGCCTCATGGCGTCTCCGACCAGAGCGAGCGGCACCGACGGAGCGACGCGGCACCGGAGCACGACGCCGCTCCGCGCCGCCTGGGCTGCGAACGTCTGCAAGACCTCGTCCGCCAACGTGTGCGGGTTGTAGAGCGCCTCGTCGAGCGTGACCCCTTCGGCGTTGATCTTCGACATATCGAGGACTTGCTCCACCAGCTTGAGCAAGTGCTTGGACGACGAAAGCGACAGCTGCAGATAGTTGCGCTGCTCCACCGACAGGTCGCTTCGCAGCAGCAGTTCGGTCAGTCCCATCATCCCGTTGAGCGGGGTGCGAATTTCGTGACTCATGTTCGCGAGGAATGCGCTTTTCGCGCGACTCGACTCCTCGGCGAGCTGGCGCGCGTGCTCGCCCTCACGTGCGACGGAGTCACTTTCGAAGCGAAGACGCGCGAGCTCAACCCACCGGGCGTCGCTGCGCCACGCTTCGTAGACGAGTACGCCGGCGTACACACAGAGACCGCTGACCACAAATCCGGTGTCGCCGCCGGCGGTGAGGAGTTGCTTCACGAGCAACGGCGTGATGATTTCCACGACGAATGCGACGGCCGTGGGAAAATGACTCACCAGCGAAAACAGTCCGATCGCCGGGATTATCAGGACGCTCGCGTACAAGAACAGGCCCGCATTGCCCGCGACGTGGGGAACGAAGAAAATCGCGATGACGCTCCAACTGGGTGCGTCGAGCAGCATGAGCAACAAATAGCGCGTGCGCCAATGGCCGATGCGCTGCATGCGCGACGGATCGCGCGCGAACACGTGAGATTCGCGAATGCGAACCGCGCATAAGAGCAGCCGAAAGGCCAACCATCCGACGACGATGGTCGAGGACATGGCGCCCCACATCACGTAGCCAACCAGCACCGAGTAGGCGCCACCCGCGTATAGCTGCGAGGGCGTGAGCCGGTAGATCGTCGCGATCCGATCGAAATCCACCGTGTCGGGGATTCGCCGTGAACGTCGATGTGCGAGCGGCTCTGCCATGCTCCTCTGGAGGCGGAAACGTCGAAGGGATGCGTGTACCCTGCGTCGGGCAACGGTGTCCCAGCCTTTGTGGAGTATCGGTGCGACCTGCCCGGGCTTGAGCCGGAGGTCGTCCCGATCCGGCCCTATCGTGACCGCTTGAACGGGCAAGAGATCGGGCGGTCACCACCGGCGCAGATGGCTCGAGACCATGCTGCTGATACTTCTGGGGACCAGTTGCGTCTTTATGCAACGCGGACGACATCCTCAAGTTCATTCCTCTCGCATGAATCAGCCGCAGGTGAATCTTCAAGTGTGTGCGCAGGAACTGGACGCCGAGTCGGCGGCCCGGAACGTTGACGAAGCGTATCGGCTATTGCCGCCCGCGCTGCTGATGACGGCACTGGTGCCTGCCCCATTGGCGTGGTTCCTGTTGCGGTCCGACGCCGGCTGGCTTATCCCGCTGTGGGTCGGCGCCCACATCGGCTTGAGCGGTCTCCGGTATCTGGGGTATCGCCGATACGTCGGTGCAGTCGATCAACGACTGCGTGCCCAGTGGTGGGAGCGCATGATCACGGCCGGATATGCGGTGGCCGGCTTTCTCTGGAGCATGGTAGGTACGGTGCTTTACCCGGAAGGCGATGGGTTCGAGCAGAAGGGGCTGAGCTTCGTGGTTGCGGGTATTGCAACGGTCGCGCTTTTGAGCGCGGGGCCCCTGCACAGCGCCTATCGGTACTTCATCCTTGCCTTCCTGCTCCCGATTGCCGCCTGGAAGTTCTGGCTCGGCGGACCCGAGGAGACGTCGCTCGCCGTGCTGTCGGTGTTCTACGCAGTCGGCATGCTGGTGCTCAGCAAGCGTGCGTCCGCCTTGTCTCGTGCCACGCTTCGTGCGCAAGCCGAATCGGAGCGTTTGACCGCGCAGCTCGCGCAGTCTATCGCTGAAACTGAAGATCAGCAGCGGCAGGTGCAGTCGGAGAGTGGCGCGCGAGCGCGGGCGCAGGAGCTCGAGCGTTCTTCAGCAACGCGTCTCCACCTTGCGCTCGAAAGCGCCGGGATGCACAGCTGGGAGTTCGATCTTGCAAGTCGGACGGTGCTCGTGACCGGGACGTCAGGTGCCGACCAACCCGACGACCTGAGTACGGAAGGGGCGATTCAAGACTTTTCGTTGCGTGCACATCCAGATGACCGTGCTGCACTCCACGAGGCATCACGCGCCACGCAAAAGCCAGGCGACTTGTTTCGAGCTGACTTTCGCTTGCAGGTTGGCGGTGTCTGGCGTTGGATGTCCGCTCGCGGACGCGTGGCGCGGGCGGACAATGGCACCCTGCGGATCATCGGAGTCACGCAAGACATTCATCGTCGTCGAGAGGCGCAGGATGAGTTGCTCAGTGCCAAGGAGCGCGCGGAATCTGCCAGCCGCGCGAAATCGCAGTTCCTGGCGAACATGAGCCACGAAATTCGTACACCCTTGAACGGTGTCGTCGGCATGCTCGAACTCCTCGCCGAGTCCGACCTGAGCCCGCATCAGCAGCGCATGGCGCACTCGGCAAGTCGATCCTCGGAAGCATTGCTGGCGGTCATCAACAACATCCTCGATTTGTCGAAGATCGAGGCCAATCGAATGGAGCTCGAAGCGGTCCCGTTCGATTGTAGGCGACTGACCGAAGACGTAGGCGCGCTGATCTCGGAGACGGCCAGTCGGAAGGGGCTGGTGCTGGCGTGCCGCGTTGACGACTCCATTCCGCGCACCGTTTTGGGTGACCCGCAGCGCATCCGGCAGGTGATGCTGAATCTCGTCGCGAACGCGGTGAAGTTCACCGAGCACGGTGAAGTCGTCATCGAGTTGACTCGAATCCCCGACGAAGACGCTTCGTCCGCACGCCTTCGGTTTGCCGTACGTGACACAGGCATCGGCCTTTCGCAGAGCTCCGTTGATCACTTGTTCGAAGCGTTCACGCAGGCCGATATGTCGACCTCGCGACGTTTTGGCGGAACGGGGTTGGGGTTGGCGATCTCCCGACAACTGGTTGAGCTGATGGGCGGTGAGATTACGGTTGAAAGCACACTCGGCATGGGTTCGACGTTCGCGTTCGAGCTTGCACTCCCAATCGTAGACGCCTCGATATCCGAGCCGGTGCCAACGGCGGCGCTCAGCGGGTTGCGGGCTCTCATTGTGGAAGACAATCAGACGAATCGCGCCATCCTGCATGCGCAATGTGTATCCCTCGGCCTCTCGATCGAAACGGCGTGTGACGCAACCGAGGGGCTCACGGCCTTGCGCGACGCGCTCGCACGCGGTGCGCCGTTCGATGTGGCCTTGCTGGACATGCACATGCCAGGTCAGTCCGGCCTTGATCTGGCCAAGACGATAGCGTCCGATTCGCGTCTGTCCGGAACACGCATGATTCTGCTGACGTCAGGCAGTGCGATGGGGGATCTCGCTGAGGCGCGCTCGGTGGGGATTCAAACTTCCCTCAGCAAACCTGTCCGTCGCGATGAGTTGCTTGACGTCATTCGTGCGTCCCTTCGAGCCCCGCTTCACGCACCAATCATCGTAGAAGGAAATCCCATGCCCATGCCCAATACGCGTGCTCGTGTGCTCGTGGTGGAGGACAACGAGGTGAATCGACAAGTCGCACTGGCCATGCTACGCCGACTGCATTGTGAGGTGACGATGGTAGACGGTGGCAGCGCGGGTGCTGAGCAGGCGCTGGCTGGTGACTTTGATCTCGTGCTTATGGACTGTCAAATGCCGGTCGTGGATGGGTTTGAAGCAACGCGACGCATCCGGGAGCTGGAGCCACCGTCGCAGCGTACCCCGATCATTGCGCTGACTGCCAACGCGCTGCAGGGTGATCGCGAGCGGTGCCTGGCGTCCGGCATGGATGACTATCTCACCAAGCCTTTCACACGTGCCGGACTGCACGAGATGATCGAGCGATGGGTACCCGCGGGGCGGCAGAACGAGTTGAGCGAAGGCAGCCCCGGATCGCGTGTTTCGGTGGATGAAGCGATTGATGACCAGGTACTGGCCGACGTGCGCACCATAGACACTGATGGCACATTGGTCAGTGGGATTATCGCGCTATACCAGCAGGACGGCGCCAAGCTCGTTGCGGCAATTGCCGCCGCTCAGGAGCACGGCGATGCAGCGGCGCTCGGGTTCGCAGCACACACACTCAAGTCGTCGAGTGGCTGTGTGGGCGCGAAAGACGTGATGAAACTGTGCGCGCGCATTGAAGCGAGGGCAAGAAGCGCGCAGGAGTTGTGCAGCGTGTCCGACGTCGTTGTCCTCGAAGCCGCCTTCTACGCGGCGTGTACCGCACTGGCAGGCTACCTGCAGCCGACGGGAGCCGTATGACGACCGAGACGCGCGAGCCCTTGATTCTGATCGTCGACGACGACCGTATGATTCGGCGGCTGGCTCGTCAAGGATTGGAACACGCAGGGTTTCGCGTAGCAGAAGCAGAGGACGGCAGTATCGCGCTCTCGACATTCGATCAGCTGAAACCAGACCTCGTGCTGCTTGATGTGGTGATGCCCGTGCTTGATGGCTTTGAGACGTGCGCGCGCATCCGACAGCGACCGGGGGGCCCACGCATACCGATCCTGATGATGACGGCGAGTGACGATGTCAAGTCCATTCACCGTGCCTTCGAGGTCGGTGCCACGGACTTCATCAACAAGCCACTGCCGTGGGCACTGCTCGGCTATCGGGTTCGCTACCTGTTGCGCTCCGCATCGGTCTTGACTGAGCTGTCGCGCAGTGAGGAACGATTGCGAGCGGCGCAGCAGGTAGCAAAGCTTGGCTACTGGGAGTGGGATCTGGAGAGCGACGCGGTGGGGCTGTCGGAGATGTCGCAGCACTTGCTCGGGGGGGACGGCCGTCAGGTCACAGGCTTTGACGATGTCATGACAACGGTCCACACTGAAGACCGCGAACGTGTACACGTCGCATTGCGCAAGGCGGCGGCGGGTGCGCATCCGCTGAACATCGAATTCCGGTCGAGCGATGCTATGGAGCGCGAACCGTCATGGATGCACGCTCAAGGAAGTGTTTCGGTGGTTGCATCCGACCGGCGCATCTTTACGGGCACGTTTCAGGATATCACTGAGATCAAGCGCAGCGAAGCACAGACGAGATACCTCGCGTACTTCGACACACTCACCGGACTGCCAAACCGGCTCAGTTCTGCCGGGCAGCTGGATCAGTGTTTGTCAGGCTGTCGACGACATGGTCGCACGCTCGCTGTACTCCTCTTTGATCTGGATAACTTCAAGCAGATCAATGAGACGCTCGGGCATGATGCCGGGGATCGTCTGCTCTCGCTGGTCGCGACGCGCCTTCGCAATTGCGTTCGCCTTGAGGACGCAGTCTCCGCGTCGAGTGCGGGACGTCACGAAGCGTCACTTGCCCGAATGGGTGGTGATGAATTCACGATCCTCCTCTCAGAACTCGCGACGGTCGACGATGCAGAGCGGGTAGCCGAGCGAATTCTCGCGGCGGTACGGGAACCGGTCCACCTCGACGGTTACGACCTGGTGGTCAGCGCGAGTATGGGCATTTCGCTTTTCCCGCTCGATGGAGATGACTCGAGCACGCTGATGGCGAACGCGGACGCGGCCATGTACCACGCCAAGGCGGCGGGTGGCGATCGCATCGCATTCTTCAACAAGCCCATGCGTTCGGCCGCTGCGAACCGCTTCTCGATGGAGATGGCGCTGCGCCGTGCCCTCGAGCGCGACCAGTTTCTGCTTCAGTATCAACCGAAACTCGACCTCGCGTCACGCAGGATCACCAGCGTCGAGGCGTTGCTCCGTTGGAATCACCCCGATCTCGGCCTCGTCTCGCCACTGGAGTTTATCCCGCTCGCAGAAGAGACCGGAATGATTATCGCGATTAGCGAATGGGTGCTGCACACCGCATGCGCGCAGGTGCGTCACTGGCGCACGACAATCTGTCCCGAGATGTCCATCTCGGTGAATTTATCGGCAAATCATTTCCGTCAGCCGGAGCTCGCCAACCAGCTCGCGGCGATCCTCGCAGTATACGACCTTGCGCCCGCCGCGATCGAGATCGAGATCACCGAGAGCGCAATCATGGGCGATCTGGAGCTCGCGCGGCTGATTACGAACGATCTAAAGGCGCTTGGGTGTGCCGTCTCGATCGACGATTTTGGCACCGGCTACTCGTCTCTTGCGTATCTCAAGCAGTTTAAGGTCGACCACCTGAAGATTGATCGGTCGTTCATTCGCGGGCTACCTCGCGACGCCGACGATACCGCGATTGTGCAGGCAGTGGTGAGCATGGCGAGTGTGCTCGGCATGCGAGTCATCGCGGAAGGCGTTGAAACGGAGCAACAGCTGAACCACTTGATCGCACTGGGCTGCCACGAGGCGCAGGGCTATCTGATCAGTCGTCCCGTCGGAGCGGAGCAGATCGAGGCCCTGATGCTCGCGCGTGGCGATTGCCAACCGGTGCTTGCGGGCGCCAGCATTTGACAGCGCGGCGCAGTTCCGAGGGTTGGTTCCATCGGCGTTCGTTGCGTTGGCAAGTGGCCAGCGCTCCGATCATCACTGTGCTGCTGATCAGCGTCTACTTCGGTGTGTACAACCCCGCGAAAAGTGCCGAGCAGGCGACGCTGGCGAAGTCGCGCGACCTCGCCGGCGCCGCGACGATGGTCGCCCTCAGCGTCGGCGTTGGGCTTCAACTCGAGGAGCCGAGCGCCGTCGCTGCCGCCTTCGCCTGGGCACGACGCGATTCATCGCTACGGTTCGTCGCGGTGCTTGACTCCACGGGGCGGCGGATCGCCGCCTATGATCCAGACCGATTGTGGTCGAGCATTGCAGCCGAGCGGGCGCAGGCGAGTGTGCACGAATGGCAGGGTCATTTCGTTGTTGCGGCACCCATTCGCTTTCAGGACCGCGCACTGGGCACCGTGGTACTCGCGTCGGCACTCGCTCCGATTCATGCCGCGGCCATCGCGGAGCGTCGTGCCGGGCTCGTAGCGAGTGCGCTCATTCTCTTGCTCGGCATTGCGCTGTCGTTATGGCTTGCATCGCGAATCGCGCGTCCCGTGGTGGACCTTCGACTCGCCGCGGAGCACGTGGCCACTGGCGACTACAACGTGACGCTGGCGACGAATGGTCGCGGAGAAGTTGGCGCATTGACCCTCGCGTTTGGGACGATGGTGAGCACGATCCGACAGCAGATGCGCGACATGGCGAGCCAGGCGAATGAGCTGTCGATCACGCGCGACGCGGCGCTCGCGGCCGCCGCGGCGAAATCCGCGTTTTTGGCAACGATGAGTCACGAGATCCGGACGCCGATG
This sequence comes from Gemmatimonadales bacterium, assembly GCA_038234895.1. Classification (GTDB taxonomy): domain Bacteria; phylum Gemmatimonadota; class Gemmatimonadetes; order Gemmatimonadales; family Gemmatimonadaceae; genus Gemmatimonas. The sequence goes on along the minus strand of JBBQSM010000083.1, from coordinate 7,802 downwards.
AACGGCGTGATGGGGCTGCTCGAGCTTCTGCGCGAGACCCCGCTTGATACGGAACAACGGCAGTATGTCGATATCGCATCGCAGTCGGCAAACGGCCTGCTTCACGTGATCAACGATATTCTCGACTTTTCGAAACTTGAAGCGGGTCGCGTCGTGACGGAGTCACTGCCCTTTGATCTTCGTCAAACGGTACGCGACGTCGCCGGCATGCTGGCTCCCGCTGCACGTACCAAGGGGTTGCAATTCAGCGTTGAGTACGCGCCTGATATTCCATCGGTCTATTGTGGAGATGCCGGACGCGTGCGGCAGATTGTGACCAATCTCGTGAACAACGCGATCAAGTTCACGGCAACCGGGCAGGTCACGATCGCGGTCACGACGAGGGCCGAGCGTGGCTCGCGTCGTCTCACGCGCATTGACGTGACGGACTCCGGCATTGGAATCTCGGCACGCAATCTGGCACGTCTGTTTCAGCCGTTCTCTCAGGCGGACGCGTCGACGACTCGGACGTTTGGCGGCACCGGGCTCGGTTTGGCGATCAGCAAAGAGCTGGTTGAGTTGATGGGTGGAGCAATCGGCGTTGAGAGCACAGAGGGGGTCGGCAGTCGATTCTGGTTTTCGCTCGATCTGGCGACGGTCGACGATGGGTACCCCATCTCGCGTACCGCCGACGCCCGCGTGATTCAGGGGGCAGCCGTGCTGGGCGAGGCGATCCGATCATGAAGGCCTGTGCCATGCGTCGGTACCGTCGGGTCGCTGCGCTCGTGATGGGCGCCATGCTTGCCGTACTCGTCTCGCCCGATATTGGGGAAGCGCAGGGAGAGCCGCAGTTCGTGATCATCGTCCATCCGAGCAATACCGTGGTGGAGCTGAAGCGCGGTGAGGTACGAGATCTCTTCCTTCGTCGACGTGTGGTCTGGAGTGGATCTGCCCGTGTCGATCCCGTCGATCTGGCGCCGAAACTGCCCGTCCGATCTCAATTCTCGCGCGAGGTACTCGCGCTATCAACGACCGCCGTGACGAATTATTGGATGCAAGAGATTTTCGGCGGGGGGAAAACTCCGCCTCCTGTCATGTCGACGGCGGCCGCGGCTGTTGCGTACGTCGCCGTCACTCCCGGCGCCGTTGCCTATGTGCCCAGAGATACACCACTCGATCGCGTTCGAACGGTCAGGATCGTTCCATGATTGGCAATCCATTGAATCTTTCGTTTTCGCATGCTGCATCGTGGCGGCGTGCGGGGCGTACCGCATTGATGCTGTTCGTGCTCTGTGCGGCACCGCCACTCATCGCCAACGCGGCGGCGCAGACCGCACAACCCGTCACGGCGCCGGACCCTGCTGGGTGGGATCTCGTGTTCGGAGCCTCACGCTACGCGCAAGAAGCACGCGACGCTCCGGCATCGGTGACCATCGTGTCCGCACGCGAGATCCGGGAGTTTGGCTACCGTACGCTTGCCGATGTCCTCGGCGCGGTTCGCGGTTTCACCACGCGGAATGACCTGAACTATGAGTATGCCACCGTGCGGGGCCTGTCACGCCTCGGCGACTTCAACACGCGCATCCTGGTGATGTTGGACGGACAGCGGTTGAATGGCTTCGCATCCGATGTCTCCTACATCGGCACCGATGCATTGATCGATCTGGATCGCGTGTTGCGGATCGAGATTATTCGTGGGCCAGGATCGGCGCTCTTTGGCACCAACGCGTTCAGCGGCGTTATCAACATCATCACTGACCGCCGCGTGGGTGCGAAGGGCGGTGCGCGCGTGGAGGCGGAGGCTGGCAGTTTCGGCACGTCTCGGGTGAGCGCGTCCTGGAGCACATCGGTTGGTGCGCCGCGCGAGTTCATGATCGGCACGAGTGCACAGCGACGAATGGGGCGGGATCGATTCGACTCCGACTTCAACACGCCCGACCAAAACAATGGCGTGGCTCAAGGCTTGGATGGCGACGAGAGCGCGCGGTTGGTCACGCGCGGACGTACGGGACCGTGGACGTTCCACGGTGCGATGTCACGACGCTTGCGCTCGGTCCCAACCGCGCCGTACGGCACGGAGTTCAACGTGAAGCCGATGCGTACCATTGATCAGCAGATGGTGGGCAGCCTCGCATACAGTCGCACCTTTGATGATTTGTCGCGCCTTGGCGTCGCACTCGGCGGCTCGCGCGTGCGCTATGACGGCACGTACCCCTATGAGGGGTTTCAGCTCACTGATCTTGACGTCGGCAATCAGTTCACGCTCGAGGCCCAGTACGTCCGGGTGGTCGGGCCGGGCCACAAGCTCGCGTTCGGGTCTGAAGCACGGTTGGGGACGCACGGACAGATCGGCGTCAGCGAGAGCGGAACCACGCCGCGCTCTGACGCGGTCGATCTACCCGAATTCTCCCAACGTGTGGGTGCGCTCTACGCACAGGCCGAGTGGCGTCTGGGTGATCGCGCGCTCCTGTATACCGGCGTTCGGCACGATCAGTATGAAGTGGTGGGTGGCACTACGAATCCGCGTCTGGCTTTGGTGGTGCGCGCCAGCGAGCACACGACGCTCAAAGCTCTGTATGGTGAGGCCTTTCGCGCCCCCAACCTCTACGAACGGTTCTACGAGGACGATGGCGAGAGTCAGAAGGCGCCCGTTTCACTTTCGCCGGAAACGGTGCGCAGCATGGAGTTCGAGGTGGAGCGTCGCCTCGGAGGGCTCATTGGCACAGTGTCTGCCTACCGACTCTCCACGGCTTCCCTGATCAACCTGACGACCGACTCGGTGGACAACTTGCTGCTGTACAAGAACGAAGGGGCACCTCGTGCGCAGGGCATAGAATTCGAAGTCCGGGGACGTGTTGGGCCGGCGACCGGGCGCGCGTCGTACGCGGCACAGGATGCGGTGGACGAACTGGGCGACCACCTCGCTGATTCGCCCCGCCACATGGCGCGGGTCGGCCTGTCGCTGCCGCTCCTTCGAAGCCGCAGCAACGTTGCGGCAGAGATACGGCATGTTGGAGCGCGGGCAACCATCGCGGGAACTGAAGTCCCGGCCTACACCCTCACGCACCTCACATGTCTGGTTCGTTCACGTGGTCAGCGTGCCGAACTTCTGCTGAGTGTGAAAGACATTTTCAACGCGGGGCATGCGGATCCAGCGGGAGCTGAGCATCGGCAGAGCAGTCTGGCTCAGGATGGCCGTTCGGTGCGAACGGGGCTGCGGTTCACGTTCTAGATGTCAGGACGGGAGAGGTTGGTCAGAGTCCCGGGCGACGCAGAGCGACGTGGAAAGGCGCGTATGCAGATGGCACTGTCGACCATCACCACGCTGACCGTGATGGCATCTGCGTGCGTAGGCTATGTCGATAATCCTGCGGACACCACGAGCCTGTGTGCGACGTGCACGGAAGCGACACTCAAGGTGCGCTGAACGCCGGCGCACGGGATCAGGCCAGCATGCGGGGCGCCGTCTGTCGTCGTGCTATGTGCGCTGCGGCACGCACGGCACCCACCGCTCCAGCGTCGCCGCGAGTTCACGTAGTTGAAACGGCTTGCTCAGAAAGTCGTTCATTCCGACTTCGAGGCACCGCTCGCGGTCGCCGACCAGCGCGTTCGCCGTCAGTGCGATGATTGGGACATGCGTGCCAGTGAGCGCCTCGTGCGAGCGCACCTGGCGTGTCGCCTCGAGGCCATCGAGGAGGGGCATCTGCCAGTCCATCATCACGGCGCTGTACGGGTGCGGGACAGTGAGCGCCTCGACCGCAAGCAACCCGTTGCCAACGACTGTGCAGCTGTAGCCCAGCGCCTTGAGAAAGCCGCGTGCGACAGCTTGGTTGATCTCATTATCTTCAACAACAAGTACGTGCGGAGAGCGAGTGGTCTCTTCAGAGGCGCCCTTATCGGCCTCTCGCGGGCCCCCACGAATCGCCGCGACTTCGGTCTCCGGCGATTGCGGTGCGCGTGGCACGTACGCGGGATGCGTCGGCGCAGGTCCAGCAGCGACGGGCAATGGCAGTTCGAACCAAAAGCGAGAGCCGACCCCAACCTCGCTCGTCGCGCCACAGCTCCCTCCCATCAGCCCCGTCAACCGATGTACAATGGCAAGCCCGAGTCCGGTGCCGCCGAACTGTCGCGTGGTTGAGCTATCCGCCTGAAAGAACGACTGAAAGAGGCGCGGCAGTACATCCTCGGCGATCCCGATTCCTGAGTCCCGCACCTCAAAGTGCAGGCGATGCGGATCATCAGGATCGTTGGATGGTCGCGCGATGATGACAACGCCGCCGTTGGCGGTGAACTTGACGGCGTTACCAACCAGATTCGTGACGATCTGGGAAAAGCGCGTGGGATCACCAGTCACATATCGCGGAATCGCGTCGGACCACTCCACGGTCAGGGAAAGCCGTTTGCGCTCGGCCTGCGGTGTCAGGAGCTGAATCGCGCTGTCTGTCTCCACCCGCGGATCAAACGGTGTTCGCTCCGTTTCGAGCTGACCGGCTTCGATCTTTGAGAAATCCAGCAGATCATTGAGAATACGGAGCAATGACAACGCTGAACGTTGAATCGCCAGGGTGGCGCGCTGCTGGTGTTCGTCAAGCGAGGTAGTGAGCAGTAGTTCGGTCATGCCGACGACACCGTTCATCGGCGTGCGCAACTCATGACTCATGGCTGCGAGAAATGCCGACTTCGCGCTGCTGGCCGCTAACGCTGCAGCGTTCGATGCGGTCAGCTTGCGGTTCGTCCGTTCGAGCGTCTGAAGGGCGGTGTTCAGGGCCAGCGTGCGTTCCTTGACCTGTCGCTCCAGAGCGATCGCCGTCTGAAAGCTGGAGAAGCTGCCGCCCTGACCATCCACTTCACGCTCGACGCGGTCCATCAACACGTTGTTGATACGCGTGAGCTGTTGTACGCGCTGCTCAAGATCGGTGCCGTGACGCACCGGGAGTTCAACCTGTTCTCGCGCGTCGTCACCGGGATGAGTCATGTCGACTCCGTTGAGACTAGGCTCGACGGCCAATCGCAATTCCCGTGAAAGTCTGGTTGACATGCATGGCGTTGAACTGCTCGCCATAGGTGGCAAACCCGATGACGTTGTTCGTGCGATAGATCTGCCCGACGTGCTCGCGAATGCCATCGCGATCCATTTCGATACGACGCAGCACACAATCGCATCCCAGCACCAGATCCGGCGGGCCCAGTTGGTCACGCACAGTCGCGAAGGCCGCTTCGAGATTGTCAATCAGGTCAACGCCAGACGCAATCGTTAAAACAATCCCCTCGTCGATGGCGCAGAAAAACTGCAGACTGCCATCATCGTTCACCCTGCCGATGGAGCGCACATAGTACTCCCCTCCCACCCGCACCATCACCGGATGTGTGGCAAAAACCAGTGGCGTGAGCTCGTCAATCTTCAGGCCGACCATCCGTGCATACTCACGCGCGGCGGGCATCCCGTTGATTTCATGGACTACACGTTGCACCGGATTAGCGCCGGTGACCACCATGCGTTGATCGGACGGCACGAAGTGCTGTGTCCGGAACGCCATGAAGGGGAGATCGGTCCGCACCACCGCGAGGAGCGCGACACGCTGCCGAAACTCGCCGTCGTAGTAGAGGTTGGTCGCACCAAATCGGACATCGTCCGCCGCCGACCCGCCGACCAAGTCGATTCCGCGAAGGTGTTGGTGAATACAGCTCACCACCCGCTCCTCGTGCATGGAAAGCCCGTCTACCAGTAAGAAGCCAAACGAGTCCGCGGCACTGGGTGCGGATGCGCCGCTGGTGGCGAGCTGATCAAGCAGCGAGGTGACCTGTGCTACGGTCTGCACGCTGTCGAACGGGTCAAGCCCGAAACAGCGCGTCGCCACGATCATCTCATCGGCAGCCAGACTGAAACCGGTTAGGGCCCCGTCGAGGTAGCCTTGCGGCGTAATCTCGCCGGCCGTGGTGCAACCAATCAGATTCACATCCGCGAAGCGTTCCCGAAGGGCGCGCGCGAGCGCTGGCAGGTCAAAGTCTGCGGCGCAGTAGAACACCGCAAGCTTGATGTCCGGCTGGTTGATCGACGCAAAGAGCTCCTGGGCGGCCAGCACCGGATCGCGTTGCTGCGACGTTCCTGTGCGAAGGGATAGTCCGGCCTGAGCAATGGGATGCATGGGGAGCGGGCGGCGACGCCGAACCGCAGCGCCTGGTGTAATGGACACGGGATATCTTCGAGAGTATCGGACTCTCGGACGCAGACTTGAGCTGCAGGCGTCGAGAACGACCGTGGATATGGGCGCCATGCTGTGGCGCGATCGCGCTGCCGCCGGTCACCGCGCAACCACGGAGCGCCCCGGTCGCTACACCGGTCGGTTGAAGTGCCCGCGCGTAAACGCGCCGTCCAGCAGCGCGCGCGACGCCGCCAGCGCGGGCTCACGTTCGTCGGCGATAGCGTCCAGCGCCTCTCGGTATGCACGCGTCATGGCCTCGATCGGCTCGCCCGGCACGTTGAACAAGAGATGAAAACCGCGGATGCCGTCGGTCCAGAGCGCGGGCAGGTACTCCGACGCATCGATCGGGCGCGAGTGCAGCAGCCGGTTACGACAATCGGAGTCGGTCGCGACGGCAAACGTGTAGCCAGCGGGATCGGTGATGGAGACGTTCGCGTGCTTCTGCACACACAGATCGCGACAGGTGGTCGGTTCGCGATCGAACGCGGCGGAGAGCACGCAATGCTCGATGGTCATGCCTTCGGTGCGACCATACACCAGCACGTCGAAAGCCTCACCGCCCCACGGCTTCACCAATGCACCAATCTCGTCGAGCGTGAGCTCGATGGACGCAGTTACCCGTGATGCGCCAAGCTCGAACAACAGCGCGGCGGTGTGTGCGTTGAAGGCGTTGGTGGCGTAGTCGGCCACGACATCGCGTCCAGCACTGCCCTGCTCTGCCACGAGACCCAAATGGCCGGAAAGCAGCGGGAGCTCGAGTGCCAACCACTTGTCGAGGCGCTTGCGTTCTTCCGGACGGACAATGGTTGGCGTACGCAGACGAAGCGAAACGCCCAATGCCCTCAACTCTTCGTGCAACGCACGCACACGCGCGAGCGGTGGCGTGGGATGACGCAGGAACGGGTCGAGCACGATCTCGGTCGCTCCCCCTGCGGCCGCTGCACGCGCGCCGTCGAGATCGTACACAATCGCGCGGAGCGCAAACGGCGCCGACGCTGTGAGCGATTCAACCGTCGGCGAGCGCCGTGGCGCAACGGGTACGTCGGCCAAAACGGATGCGATCAGCGCGTCGCGCGTTGACGTGTTGGACACATGAATCCAGCCGAGCCGTTCATCGAGTTGTTCGACGGCCTGCTGCCGAATGCGATTGAGTTCACTGATCGGCAGGAAGAGCCCCTCGGCCAGTCCGCTCGCCTCGAGCGCACCCAGCACAAACGACGTTTCGCCGAGCCGACCCAGCTGTTCGCGCAACTGTGGAATGTCGAGCGCACGCTTGGAGGCAGGTGCGAGTGTGGTCTCGCCACGTACCGTCACCTCGTCGCTGCCAAACGACCACGTGGTCTTGAGCGGGCCGCCAGCGCTTCCAAAGACGCGCACGTTCACCGCGGTACGACCGACTTTCTCGGGCACGGCAACGCTTGCAAAACTGTCCTGCGCGCTACGCATCAGCGTCACATCGCTGGAGCGGACGACAGTCCAGCCGACGGCGACCCGCACGCGCACGGAGAGCGCGAGCCGATGCTTGCCTTTGTGCACGTTGATGGTTCGCACGGCGGACACAGTGCCACCGACGTTCGCACTCTTGTCGCCGGCCGGCGCTTCAAAACCGATGCCGTCGCC
>JBBQSM010000082.1:0-19419 GCA_038234895.1 Gemmatimonadales bacterium | reverse complement strand
CCCATCGGCGACGGCCGGCGTGCTTGCCAGCTCGGACCGGAGGCTGTCGACGCCCAATCCCGCCTGCAGGCGCACCTGCTCGAGCGCCTCGAGATTGTCGTTGAAGACGAGACGCGCGACGTCGCGGCCGAAGCGCACCCGCGCGGTGTGCACGCCAAGGGCGATCGTCGCGGCGACGGAGAGCAGCAGAAGCACCGGAAGCACCCAGCGCGAGACCGGTCGGTCGGTAGGGGGCGAGATGGTGGGCGCGGTCAAAAGAAGTAGACCTTCATGCCGAGGGTGAGATTGGCGCGGATGGCCGCGAGGTCGGTGGCGTCGGCGCGGACGGCGCCGGGGAGCACGTAGCTGCTATCCGCCAGCGGACCGTCTTTGGGCAGAGAATAGATGAGGGTGCCCCCGCTGGTGACGATGGCGTCGGGGCCGGTCCACGCGGAGGCTGCGCGTTCGGCGGGGACCGGGAGTCCGCGATCCGCCCAGAGCCAGGTCGGCAGTTCGAAGCGGTCCGCCGCGCCGAGGAGCTGCTCGATGGTGCGCGTTCCACGCGGCACAGACACTTGCAGCGTGTCGGGGGGTATGCCCACACGTCGACCGGCACCTACGCGGACCTGAAAACGACGTAACTCGGCAGCGCCGCGCTCGAGGACGACGAGAGCGGAGTCAGTGTCGACCGAAAGGTGCAGCGCTTCGTCGCCTTCGGCCTGACGCCGCATCAACTCCAACATGAGGCCGGACTGATCGGCCGACGATGCAACGATCGCATCAGCCGTTTGCCGTTCGATATCCGTCATGCCGGCGCGCAATCGTACGGTTTCATCGACGTACCGTTGGCGACGCCAGAGTAGCACGCCATCGACGGCGAGGGTGAGCAGCAAGAGGAGCGAAAGCAGGGTGGTACGACGTTGCATGCAGGATCCTGGTGAACGTTCCCGTTGGTGGCGTCCAATGGGCGCGAGTAGATTGACCGATAGAGTAACTCGTGACGCAGCTGCACCTTCACCGACCTACAGCCATACACCGGATGCCCATTCGTTCCGCGCGACCCGTGGCCCTGATCATCCTCGACGGGTGGGGGTACCGGGAAGACCGCACGGCCAACGCGATCCAGCTGGCCGAGACGCCGAACTGGCACCGCATCTGGGCGCATTCCTCCCGCACCTTGCTCACCGCCTCGGGCCGCGCCGTGGGATTGCCCACCGGACAGATGGGCAACAGCGAGGTCGGGCACATGAATCTTGGTGCCGGTCGGATCGTTATGCAGGATTTGGTCCGCATCACCGCGGCCATCGATGACCAATCGTTTTTTGCCAATCCTGCGCTGCTCGGTGCCTGCCGGAACGCGCGGACGCACGGGGGGACGCTCCATCTCGTGGGTCTGATCGGCGACGGCGGGGTGCACGCGTACGACGAGCATCTGCTGGCGCTGATCGATCTCGCCACCCGCGAGCAGGTACCGCGCATTGTCATTCACGCGTTGCTCGACGGGCGCGACACGCCGCCGTCGTCGGGCATGGCGTTTCTCCGCGAACTCGTCGTGCGCACCGCCGGGCGGGCGCAGGTGGCATCGGTGTCCGGTCGCTACTACGGGATGGATCGCGACCACCGCTGGGAGCGGACGGCGCTCTGGTACCGCGCGGCGGTGCAAGGTGCCGCCGCGGTGGAGTCGGACGCATTCGCCGCGCTGCAGCGCGCCTACGAGGCGGGGACCACCGATGAATTCGTGCTCCCCTTTGTGCTGCAGGGGGCGGACGGTCAGGCACTGGCCCCCATGCGCGACGGCGATTCGGTCATCTGCTTCAACTATCGGTCTGACCGGATGCGACAGACGTTGCGCGCGTTGGCGATGCCGGGGTTCTCCGGTTTCGAAACCGGGCCGCGTCCTGCCGTGTCGATCACCACCATGACGCGCTATGAAGAGGACTTTCCGTTTCCCATCGCATTTGCCCCGCAGTCGATGCAGCAGCTCGTGGGCGAAGTCGTTTCCGATGCGGGGCTGACGCAGCTGCGCACGGCGGAGACGGAGAAGTATCCGCACGTCACGTTCTTCTTCAACGGCGGGCGTGACGCGCCCTTTCCGGGAGAAGACCGGCAGATGGTGTCGAGCCCCAAAGTGGCCACGTACGACTTGCAGCCGGAGATGAGTGCGGCCGGCGTGTGCGACATACTGTGCGACGCGCTGGCGAATCGGACGCACGACTTCGTGCTGTGCAATTTTGCCAACACCGACATGGTCGGGCACACCGGATCGCTCCCTGCCGCCATTGCGGCGGTCGAGGCGGTGGACGCCTGCCTGGGCCGCATTCTCGAGGCAGCCTCGGTGGGTGGCGCTCGCCTCATCATCACCGCGGACCATGGCAATGCCGATGTCATGGTGGACCCGACTACCGGTCAGCCGCACACGGCGCACACCACCAATCCCGTGCCGCTCGTGGTGCTCGATCCGGACGGCGAGGCACCGCTGCGCGCGGGCGGCGCGTTGTGCGACGTCGGCCCGACGGTACTTGCTTTGCTTGGCCTCACCCGTCCGACCGAGATGACCGGTTGCGACCTGCGCGATCTTTCGCATCCTCCGACGATCTGACGACGCTCTGATGACCTTTTCCTTGTCGGCGCCGAGTCGCGCCGCGCGACGTTTGCTCCCGCTCGCCGCGCTGTTGGTGCAGGCGGGTGCCCTTTCCACCGTCCAGGCGCAAGTTGGACACCTCCCGGGCCAGAGTCCCTACGAGGACGTCAAGCCTTCGCAGACGCTGTCGGCCAGCTTCGGTTGGCTGAGCGTGAAGCGGGATCCAGCCAACGTTGCTGCCGATGCCTCACCGTTTGTTGGGCTGCGCTACGACCTGCCTGTTGGCGGTCCGGCCGCCTTTTTTCTGCGCTATGCGTTCGCGCCCTCGCAACGCAACCTCATCGACCCATCAAAGCCCCGTGCAACGCGCGTCATCGACACGCCCGACGTGACGACCCATCTGGCGGACATCGGGCTCGACGTGGCGCTCACCGGCAGGAAGACGTGGCACCATCTCATTCCGTCGGTGAACGGCGCGGTGGGACTGGTAAGCGATTTCGCCAGCGCGGACACGGGTGCGTACCGGTTCGGCACGAAGTTCAGCTTTTCTTACGGCGCGACGCTGCGCTACATGCTGCGGTCCGGATGGTCGGTGCGTGCTGATGTCACGAATCAGATCTGGCAGTACCAGTACCCCGACCGGTACTTCGTCCTCAGCTCCGACACGTCCGCCGTGCTCAGCGACACCCGCTCGCGTTCCGCGTGGCGTGGCAACTGGGCACTGTCCGCCGGACTCTCCATGCCGATTTTCCGGTAGCCCCGGGTGGCTCGCACGTCGCTGACACGTCGCCTGCTTTTTTCGGCGGGGCACCGCTATCGTCGCCCCGCCTGGAGTGACGCAGAGAACGCCGGCGTGTTCGGCGCCTGCACGCACACGAACTTTCACCGCCAGAGCTATACGTGCGATCTGACGGTGGCCGGCGTGGTGCGCGTCCATCTGGCAGCAGATGCGACGTTGCGCAGCGGCGACGAGGTCAACGCATGATGCGTGCACGGCGCCGTGCGAGATGTACGACGGGGCGAACAGTAATGGTGCTCTTGTCGTTGCTGTCGCTACCTATTGCCGGCGCCTGCTCCCGGACCGTTGCGGCTCCGGTGGGGCCACGACGCGCCGAGCCCGTCGCGCCAATCATGATGCCGGTGTCGGAGGTACGCGCATCGCCGTCGTTGCGCGAGATCATCCAGCACATCGGCGACTCGACGACGCGCGCGCCCATGTGGAGCAACGCCCGCTGGGGGCTGCTGATTGTGGACGTCACCACCGGCGATACGCTGTTGTCGCACGATGCAGACCGGTTGTTCATGCCAGCATCCAACCAGAAACTGCTGACGGCAGCCGTCTCCCTGACGACGCTGGGGCCCGACTACCGCTGGCGTACCCCGGTACTGCTGCGGGGCAGGCAGCGCGGTGATCGTTGGATCGGTGATCTGTTGGTGGTCGGCACTGGCGATCCGACCGTGAGTGACACGATGCAAGCTGGCCGTGCCACGCGCGTGTTCGACCCTGTTGTGGCGGCGCTTGCGGCGCGAGGCATCCGTCGCATTCAGGGCGACGTCTTGGGGTACGGCAATGCGATGTCGGGACCGTCCATCGGGTACGGCTGGGAAGTGGAGGATCTTGACTCCCCGTACGGCGCAGCGGTCGACGAGCTGCTGTTCAACGAGGGGTTGCTCACCGTGCGCGTGTACGGTGGGGAGCGGGCGGGTGCGCCGGTGCGCGTGGTGCGCGCACCCACGGCGACATACCCGCCGCTTGTCCTCGAGGTGGAGACGCGCGATTCCGTCGCGCGCAGCGATCGAGTGCGTGCGACATACGATTCGTCGGGCGGGGCGTTGGTGTTGTCCGGCGCGGTTGGCGTGCGTGACAGCGCGCTGCTCTCGGTCTCGTATCGTCATCCGTCGGATGCGTATCGCGCGGCATTGCGTGAGCACTTGGCGGCGAGCGGGATCCGTGTAACGACATCGCTCCGCACGGCCACAGCCGTTGCCACATCGCGTCCGACGACCTCGGGTGCGTGGCCGCTGGATACGCTCGCCGTGCTCGAGTCGCCACCGCTGCGCGACGTCCTGCCCCGCATGCAGAAGCCCTCGCAGAATCAGATCGCGGAGCTCCTCTTCCGAACCAACGGTCTGATGGTGAGTGGTGTCGGCTCGGCGGATAGCGCGCGGGCGGTCGGCACGCGCACACTCGTGGGGCTTGGTGTGTCGCCTGACCACCTGGCCTACCGAGACGGCAGTGGCATGTCGCGTCACGACTACCTTACGCCGCGCGCCGTGGTGCAGGTGCTCGACGCGATGCGCCGCTCGCCGCACTTCGATCTGTATCGGAATGCGCTGCCACTGGCCGGTGTCGACGGTACCATCGCGAATCGGATGCAGGGCACCGCTGCCGCCGGGAACGCGCAGGCCAAGACCGGCACCGTGGATAAGGCGCGCGCGCTGTCGGGGTACGTCACGACCGCCGACGGTCATCTGGTCCTTTATTCGCTGTTGTGCAACAACTTCACCGCCGCCAATCACGACGTCGAACGAGTGCAGGACCTGCTCGTGGCGACGTTAGCCGGCGCGCAGGCCGGAAGCGGCGGCGATCCTCGTGGCCGCTGACCCGACGACCGCGCGCGCCCTTTCTTATCAGGACGCGTTGCGGGCGGTGATGCGCGATGTGGTCGCACTGCCGGCAGAAACGGCAGCGTTGTCGGACGCGCTCGGCCGGGCCCTGGCCGACGCGGTGATCAGCCCGATTGCCTTGCCGCTGTGGGACAATGCAGGCATGGATGGCTATGCCGTCCGTCGAGACGACGTACGCGGGGCCACCAGCGACGCGCCGGTGCTGTTACACGTCACGACGTCGATCGCGGCGGGCGCCGATGCGACCACGTTGCACGTCGTGCAGCCGGGAACCGCAGCGCGCATCATGACCGGCGCACCGATCCCGCCCGGTGCCGACGCGGTGGTTCGTATCGAAGACACGGACCGCGGCACCGCGCGCGTACACATCGTCTCCGATCGTGATCTGGCAGGACGCGCCAACATCAGACCGCGCGGCGAGGACGTCGAGGCCGGCGCGCGAGTATTCGACGCAGGCACAACCATCGGCGCATCGCATCTCGGCGCGCTGGCCAGCGTCGGAGCGGCGCACGTGCGCGTGCACAGTCGTCCGCGTGTCGCCGTGCTGTCGAGTGGCGACGAACTCGTGCTGCTCGACCGGTTCGACGACGTGCTCGCCGGTCGACGCATTGTGTCGTCCAGCAGCTACGCGCTACCGGCGCTGCTCCGACAGGCCGGCGCCGACGTGCGCGTGATCCCCCTGCTGCCGGACGATCTTGATGCGGTGATTTCGGCCGTCCGAGGTGCGGTTGCCGATGGGTGCGATCTGTTACTCACCACCGGCGGCGTGTCGGTGGGTGCGCACGACTACACGCGCGATGCGCTGCAGGCGTTGGGCGGTACGCTTGGCTTTTGGCGCGCCCGTATTCGCCCAGGCGGTCCGATCGGCACCGGGCGTGTGCTTGGCGTGCCCTGGCTCGGGTTACCTGGCAATCCAGTCTCCACGATGGTGACCGGCGCACTCTTTGCCTGGCCACTGGTGCGTGCGCTGGCCGGGCATCGGGATGTGCACCACGTGCCGCTGCGTGTACGCGCGACCGATGCGATGGAAACGCCGGCGCCGCTCACGTATTTCGTGCGCGTTCGTCTCGCGCCGGACGCGGACGGCACGTTGACAGCCACACTTGCCGGTCCGCAGGGCTCGAACCTGCTACGCACGATGGCCGTCGCCAACGCGCTGTTGATCGTGCCGGAAGACGTGACGCGTGTGCAACCGGGCATGATGCTGCAGGCGTTGCTCATGCCCGGGCAAGACTTTCTTGGTACGGATTTGCCAGGGTCCGCGCAGGCGGACCAGACGGACTCCGCCGACTCAATAGCCGGAGGCTCGCATGTCTGACCAGTGGAGTGACATCGTACGCGACGGCATCACGACGTTGCATGGCACCGCGCTCGACGAGGCGTTAGCGCGGCGTTTTCAGCTCGCCGACGAAACGATTGTCCTTGGCGATGTCACGTTCACGCTGCGCAAGCCGGCCAACGCCGACCATCTGATCAGCGAGGCCGACTACGTCATGGACGAGCGGCTGCCGTACTGGGCCGATCTCTGGCCGTCGTCACGGATGCTCGCCGCGACGTTGCTGGCCGAGGACGGACGCGGCCGGACGCTGTTGGAGCTGGGATGCGGACTGGGTTTGCCTACCGTCGCGGCCATGCGCGCCGGCTTCGAGGTGACAGCCACCGACTACTACGAAGACGCCCTGCAGGTGACCCGTGCGAACGCGGGACGCAACCTTGGCCGCGAGCCCGACGTGCGCATGGTTAACTGGCGCGACTGGCCCGAAGATTTCGGACGCTTCGACGTGATCGTGGCGGCCGACGTGATCTACGAACAGGAGTATGCCGTGCTGGTGGCGGCGTGCATCGCACGTGCGTTGGCCCCCGATGGCATGGCGATCATTGCCGATCCGGGTCGGGTGGCACTTGCCACGTTCCACGAGCAGTTGCCTCTAGTGGGACTGATGGTGGTCGAATCGACCACCACACCGTATCACGAGGGGAAAATCAACCAGCAGATTCAGGTGATGCGCTTGCGACGCGTGCCCCGTTGAGCATCGCTGCACGCAACGCCGCGGCGAGCGCTGGTCTGCTGTACGGTTTCTGCAAATACTCCACATTCTCGATCTCGCTGGCATCGCGCTGATCGATCGCGTCATAGCCGGAGAAGAAGACGATCGGGAAGTCCGGCCTGAGCGTGCGAATACGGTTCGCGAATGCGATGCCGTCCAGTCGGGGCATGCGCACGTCGGAGAGCACCACGTCGATCTCGTGCTGCACCGCCTCAAAGCGGGTCCATCCCTCTTCGCCATCACAGGCTTCGATCACCTGCCAACCGTCGCGCTGCAGCATGCGTCGCGTGGTCGTGCGCACGGCGTCGTCGTCATCGACGAGTAGTACCTTGCGTGCGCCTGCCTTCTCGGCACCAACCGGCACGTCGTCAGCGATCACGTGCACTGCGCTCATCGGGAGCGTGACCGTGAGGGTGCTCCCTTCACCCGGCGTGCTGTCGGCGCGCACCGTACCGCCCGCGTGTGTAACAGCGCCGTACACCACCGCGAGTCCAAGACCGGTCCCCGATCCCACCGGCTTGGTGGTAAAAAACGGCTCGAAGATCCTCGCAAGGGTATCGCGATCCATACCGGCGCCGGTGTCACGAACAATGAGCGAGACCTGACGTGTCGCCACGTCGCCGACGAGCGAGAGGAATAGATCTCCGCCCTTGTCCATCGCGTCCCGCGCGTTGAGCACCAGGTTGAGCAGCACGTGCTCGAGCTGACTGCGATCCGCATCGACGACGACCGCCGCGTCACCCGGGGAGAGAATGAGATTCACCGACGTCGGCAACATGCTCCGGATAAGCGGCACCGACTCGCGAAGCACAGCGGCCACATCTACCCGCTCGACGGAAGTCGGTTGCCGTTTGCTCAAGGCCAGTAGTTGACGGGTGAGCGCGGCGGCACGCGTCGCGGTGTCGCGCGCGAGAATGAGATCCTGTCGTGTGCTTTCCAGCAGGGGACGATCATCGAGTGCGAGGTCGACGGCGTTACGGACTGTGGTCAGGAGATTGTTGAACTCGTGCGCCAGTCCACCGGCGAGTTGCCCGACCATTTCCATCCGCTGGGCGACGTCCAACCGCCGCTGCACCTCTTCGCGCTCCCGCTCGAGCGCACGGAGCGCGCTGAGGTCACGCCACACGACTACCGAGACGCGCCGGCTGTTCATGATCGTGTGCTGTACGCTGATCGACGTCGGGACGGGAGTGCCGTCACGTCGCTGATGCTCCCATTCGAAGCTGAGCTCCCCCTTCTCCTTCGTGAGCTTGCCAAGGGCACGGGACTTCTCTCTCGAGGGTGTGCCGTCGGGTTGCAGCAACGGTGAGAACTCGGCGGGTCGCCGCCCGAGCAGTTCTGATTTGTCCGTCAGGCCGAGTAACTGCAACGCTGCCGGATTGCAGTCGACGACGCCCGTGTCGTCAGCAATGAGCAGACCGTCGTGCGCGTACTCGAAGATGAGCCGGAAACGCTCCTCGGCCTGCTTTCGCTCACTGATGTCCTGCCCTATGGCCAAAATGCCGAATGGTTGCCCATCCGCCGCAAGCACCGCCGTCACGTTCCAGATGAGCGTGCGGCGCGTCCCGTCAGGAAGGATTGAGTCGTCTTCGAAGTTGTGTGTGCGCTTACCGGCCAACACTTCGCGGATGTCCGACGCCACGGCGTCACGATGTTCCGGCGCGATGAAGTTGGACACGTAGTCCATGCCGATCGCCTGCTCCCTGGGCGTCTGATAGAGCAATTCCGCCGCGCGATTCCACGCAAAGATGCTGTGATCCGGACGCAACCCCAGAATGACGCTGCCGTCGGTATCGATCACGGCGCGCAGGAAGAGTGAGTCGTCGTTGAAGCTGTCTATGGCGATCGGCGTGGTTGGCATTGCGAGTGGTCCGGCACCGCGTTTCCGCCGTTCGTCAGGGACAGACCGTCACCCGATTCGGCGCTGCAACCCGCTGTGCATACTGATCCAGATACGTCCAACACGCCTGCGGCGACGTGATTTCACCCGCGGTTGTGCATGCGGCTTCCATTTGCTGGACGATCGACGACCCCGCGGCGACACAGGAAGGAAAATACGTCTCATGTCCCCTTTTGTACGATTCCTCCCCGCCGTAGCCGCGGGGCCGATCGCTCCACAACTTGCCGCATGCGCTCCCCTACTCCGTCCACCTCCCCGCTTCCGACGCCGCCCTCCGCTACCGCGGCGCACGCCTCGTCATCAGCGCTCGCGGCTGAGTCCGGCGTGCCCGTTCCCGTGCCGACGCAGCGGCCCGTTCCGGTTCGGTTCGGAGTGGACAGGGTTTGCGCCGACGTTGCCTTGCTGGGACCGCTCGCTCGGGTTGGTCTGGTGACGAACGACGCCGCTCGGCTGGCCGCCGACCCGTCGCGCCGCTCCCGCGTGGCGCTGCTGGCTGCCGGGGTACCGGTCGTGCGGCTGTTCAGTCCGGAGCACGGGCTCGACGCCGTGGCCGCTGATGGGACGGCCGTGGGCGACGGCATCGATACCGTCACCGGATGTCCGGTCATTTCCTTGTATGGCGATCGTCTGCGCCCCGAGCGGCACACGCTCAGCGATCTGGATGCACTGCTCTTCGATGTCCCAGACGTGGGCACTCGTTTTTACACGTACACGTGGACGCTGTATCACGCGCTGGCCGCCTGCGCTGAGTCCTCCACCCGGCTGATCGTGCTCGACCGACCGAATCCGCTGGGGGGTGAGCTCGCACTCGCGGAGGGACCGATTTTGGATATGCGCCTCCGGTCGTTCGTGGGAGAGGAGGCGATTCCCATCCGGCACCAGCTTACCCTCGGTGAACTGGCGCGCCTGTGGCAGCGCGAACGGTTTCCGACCGCCGACCTCACCATCGTGCGCTGCTCGGGCTGGTCGCGCGACATGCCGTGGACGGCGACAGGACTGCCGTGGATCCCCACGTCGCCCTCGATGCCGACGGCTGCGAGCGCACTGCTCTATCCTGGGGTGTGCCTGTTCGAGGCGACCAATGTGAGTGTGGCACGTGGAACCGCGTCGCCGTTTATGCAGATCGGAGCGCCGTGGATGGATGCGGATGGCGTGCGTGAACGGTTCGCGCAGCAGGAGGTTGCTGGCGCGCAGTTGGAGACGACGTCGTTCATACCGACGCTGGGCCCGCACGCCGGCGAGCGGTGCTGCGGCGTCGGAGTGCTGGTGCGCGATGCACGACAGCTCCGCCCCGTGGCGCTGGGCCTGCAGTTACTGGCCGTCGTAGCGGCGGCGCATCCGACCGATTTCGAATGGGCACCCTACCCCACCGCGGCCAATCCGGGCGGCGGTGGGCATCTCGAACGACTCGTGGGTCGGTCTGACGTGGCCGCGTTTCTCCGCGACACGCCCAGCCGTGCAAACAGCTCACTCATACGCGAGTGGACCGATGTGCACGACTGGCTGCCTCGCGTGGCCGGTATTCTGAGCTATTCGTCGCTCGGCCGACTGAGCAATTCGTCGTAGCGCTGCTTGCCGCGCTTGGCGTTGTAGCTGCGCTGCATCTGGTACTTGGCGTCGAGCTCCGAGTGCTCGTGCGCCCGGTAGCGGTCGCCGAGTGAGGTGAGGTCGGCGGCGTGGGTGAGGAGCTCGTTGATGTATGCCGGCTCGTGCGCAAGCGGGCTCGATGCGATTAGCGCCGCCGCCATGTCCATGTCTGCAGCCGCCCCATCCACATCGCCGTCACGCTGTCGTTGCGCGGCGTCCTCACGTGCTTTGGCCACGCGCGCCAGCACCACGGCCCGTTCAATCTCAGGTTGCATGGTTGCCTGCGCCGCGAGCGAGGACGCGATCGGAAGCACCAGCACGCGATGTTCGACGCCACCGCCCGCCGTGAGCACATCCGCGGCGATGTGCAGCGACGCGATCTGCAGCGACGGGACGGCATCCGGCGTGGCCTCCGCGGCGGCGAGGGTGTCCATTCGTGACCGAGGCACAAACAGTTCGAGCAGGAGCGGCTTGGGTTCCGACGCATAGAGATCGCCGAGATCGAACTGCAGGCCGGAGGAGGTCGACGTAAGCGGCCAATCGGAGTACACGGTCAGAAGCTCTACCGATGGATCAAGCTCGAGCGTCACGGTGACGCCTTGTGCGGCGATCGACAGCAGATTGCCGAGTTCCTCGGCGAGTACATCCTGCGCCTGCTCCGCCCGTTCGACGTACCAGGCATTGCCGCCACCAGCGTCCGCCATCGCGCGCAACAGTCCGTCGTCGTACCCCTCGCCGATGCCGACCGTGGTCGTGGTGATGCCATGGGCACGTGCCGTACGCGCCAGCTCC
Organism: Gemmatimonadales bacterium; assembly: GCA_038234895.1. Lineage (GTDB taxonomy): Bacteria > Gemmatimonadota > Gemmatimonadetes > Gemmatimonadales > Gemmatimonadaceae > Gemmatimonas. The sequence goes on along the minus strand of JBBQSM010000082.1, from coordinate 7,904 downwards.
ACCAAGGTGGCGGGATCGGTGATGCCGGCGTTCGCGTGCCCGTCGGTGAGGACCACAATGCGGCGTGATGCACCGGCGCTCGCCGGCAGCAGTTCGATGGCCTCTTCCATGTGGCGCCGACCACGCAGCCAGCCCCCGCTGAGATTGGTCACGCCTCGGGCCTGCACGTCGCGCAACCGTGACACGAGGTGGTGTTGCCGGGCGCGCGGTGCCGGTTCGGCCAGCACCGACACGCGGCCATCGAACGCCACGGCGGAGACGACATCGGTTGGGTGCAAGCGCGCCACCGCATGTTCGGCGGCTCGGCGCGCCGCATCGAGTCGGTCCCCGTCCATCGAGCCGCTGCGATCGAGCACCAGCGCGAGTCCAAGCGGTGTGCGCGCGCGATCATTGGCAGCGTGTCCGGATAGCGTGAGCAACGCACGGACCGTGACACCCTCGCCCGCATCGTGGGACAACGCGTGGTCCGGCGCCGGATGTCGCGACGAATCAGGCAGGGTGGGTCGCGTGGTGTGCGTGTGGTCGACCAGCAGTATCGCGTCCATGGGTAACTCCGGAGTCGGGGAGACGCGGACGCTACCGGTGGGGTCTGACAGCGGCGCCGTACAACGGGGTTGAAACGGCGGAGCGAGTCGCGGATCGCACCGATCGCTTGAGCACGGTCTCGATCATCGCACGATATTTTGCACGACTGTCAGATCCCCTCCTCATCGTCACGCATGGCCGAACTTCGTCTCTCCATCGCGCTCGACCCTGCCCGATTGATGGAACGTGCGACGGCGGATTTGTTTCCGCTTGCCGCCCCATCGCCGACGCGTCCCTGGCCAACGCTCTCGTCGTGGCTGGTGCTGCGCCAGGGCGGTCTGCGCGACGATCTGCACCGCCGTGCGGCAAACGCACAGGTGCCGGGATGGTTCGACCCACCCATCTGTCTGTTTGCAGAATTGGCGACACGATGGGCGGTGGACCGCTTCGCGCCGGTGTCGGCGGAAGAGCGGGTCGCGTTGCTGTCCGCGATCGTGTCACGGCATGCGGAGGGCGTGTTCGACCGCAGTGGCAGCGCCGACGCGTGGATACCGGCGATCGACCGACTGCTCGGCGAATTGCTCGGCGAGGGCGTTTCGGCCGATGCATTCGCGCAGACCATGGCGACGCGCGCGGACCGTGACGAATTCGAGCGTGAACGGGATGCGCGTTTGGCCGCGATCTACGCCGACTGGATCTTCGCGCTCAAGCAGAATGCGCGCAGCGACGGGCGCGACGCCCTCGTGCTTCTCGCACAGAGTATCCAGCGCGATCCGGACGCCTTTCTGGCCACACTCGGCGGACGCCGGGACGTGCGCATTGTCGGACTCGCGGATTTGCGCGGAGGCTGGCGTCCGCTGCTGGCCGCGTTGGCGTCATGTCCACATCTCGATCGGGTGACTGTCCTGGCATCACACGCGTTGGAACTGCCGGCTGCGCTTCAGGCCATCATCGAGCCAGACGACGCGCCACCTCCGCTGGCGCAGGCGCTGTTCACGTCGACCGTTCCCCGGTCGCTGCCATCGCTCCAGCTGCTCGAGGCGCCGGATTCTGCGCGGGAGATCGAGCACGTGGCGGTGCGGGTGCGCCGACTGCTGGACGCCGGCGACTGCGAGCCCGCGCGGATTGCCGTTGTACTGCGGCAGGCGCGCCCGGGCATCGACCGCATGGCCGACGCGCTGGACGCGCTGGGCGTGCCGATCACTGCGCGCCGTCGTACGGCGTTGGCGCAGACGGGTCCGGCGAGAGCGCTGCGCGCGCTCTTGAATGCGGCCGCGCAAGGCTTCACGCGGCACGCGGTTGTGGAAATTGCCGAGCATCCGCTTTTGTCGTTGCGACTCGACGCCGATGTGCTGCAGGCGGCTGGGCAGAGCGCGCCGATCGTATCGATCGATGAGTGGGAGCCGGCCTTGGTCCAATTGCATGCCCGGTGTGTGCAGCGCGACGCCACGCCCGCCGACTGGCGCAGTCACCGCGGTCTGCCGGCCACCCATCGCGCGGAGCGCACGCTCTTGGCGTGGCGTAGTTGGCTCCCACTGGCGCAGGCGCTGACGCAATCGCGCACCGACTCCGCATGGTTTGCATGGGTGCACGACGTACTCGAGCAGGACGTATGGGGCATCACGACGCAGTTGAACCTCGCACCGGCCGGTGATGATCGCGTGTGGCGGGCGGACGCCAAAGCGCGGGAGCAGATCATGCTGCTCGCCAATGAATGGACGCGTGCGTTACGTGAGCTGCAGGTCGAGGAAGATGCATCGGATGCCGAATCCTTTGCGCGGCGACTGGCATTGGTGCTCGACGCCGATGTGATCACGCAGCCGGAGACAGGTTTTGGTGTCGTGGTCGCGGAAGCATTGGCCGCGGGTTGGCGGAGCTTTGATCATGTGTTTCTGGTCGGTATGTCGTCGGGCGATTTTCCACGACGTCCGCCACCGTCGGCGCTGCTACCCGATCGTGATCGGCGTGCCTTGATGGCGGCGGGTCTCGCACTCGACGCGCCCGATGCGTGGCGCATGCGCGAGCAGGAACTCTTTCGCGTGCTGTGTGCGGCACCGACCAGATCGCTCACGCTCTCCTGGCCGTCAATGGATGGCGACGGACGGGAGGTGGCGCGCTCGGCGTATGTCGACGATGTCGTGGATCTTGCGTTGCGCGTGATGCAGCTGCCGGATGAAGTCGCACTCGAGGAGGCTGGTGTGCTGGCGCGCGTCGTGACACAGGAGGTTCTGACGCGCGGGTTCCCCTCGCTCGCGCGCAGCGACGATCCGCAAACCGTGGACAACAGCATTTCGCACGCGGAGCGCATTGCGGCCATCGAACGCGCACGAAGCATCGAGCTCACGCCATGGAACGGCGCCATCGAAGATCCCGTGCTCGCGTCGTATCTCCGGGAGCGATTCGCTGAACCGTACAACTGGTCGGCCACGCAACTCGAAGAGCTGGCCAAGTGCGGCTGGTCTTGGTTTGCAAGTCGGGTGCTCAAGCTGGAAGATCGCGGCGAGCTGGACGATGGCATGGAGGCGACGACGCGCGGCACGCTCTTGCACGACGCTCTGGACCGGTTTTTCGCGGCTGCACGTTCGGCATTTGGTTCGCCGGCCCTGCTCTTTGCCGCACATGCCGACGCTGCGCGCAGCATTATGGACCGCGCGCTGGACGACGCATGGTCCGCGCTCGCCGCAACGACCTGGCTCGGTAATCCTGCGCTGCATCAGCTCGTGCGTGCGGAGCTGCGCCGGCAACTGTGGACGTACCTTGAGTTCGAGATTGCGCGCGTCGAGGATACTGCCAACAACAAAAAGAAGCCCGCGAAACAGGTGCGCATGGGCGCGCTCGAGGGCGAGCGCGTCTTTGACAATGTCTCACTCGAAGGGGACGGCGTGCGGTTCCGGCTGCGGGGCGTGATCGATCGCATTGATCAGGGCGCGGATGACCGGCTTCCCGACTCCGCGCGCTATGTCGCGGCAATCGACTACAAGTCGTCCAAGTACTCCACGCCGGCGGCGGGGAAATCTGAAGGCTGGACGGATGGCGTGGTGCTGCAGGTACCGTTGTATGCCAAGGCACTCGAGACCCTGTACCCCGAGCATACGCTGGCGCGACTCGAGTACCGCACGCTCAAGAAGCCGGAGTCGATTCACACCTTGGAGTTTGTGAAGGTCGCGACCGCAGGCAAGGGTAAGACGGCGACGAAGGTGGCCGTCGACGATCCGGCGGCCGCGGAGAAGCTCACGGAGGCGCTCGCGCACGCCGGCCGACGTGTACGACAGGCGCGCGAAGGCGCACTGCCCGCGAACCCTGCCCCCTCGTGCGGTTGCTCGCCGTATTGCGTCGCGCGAGACGTCTGTCGTATTCCTGGTGGACCGGTGGAGGCCCCGCGATGAGCACCAGTACGACAGGCGGTGGTCTCAAGGCGCTCACCATCGCGCAGCGCGATGTCGTGTTGGCCGACGACGTACGCCTGCTGGTCGGCGCGGGTGCCGGGTCCGGCAAAACATCCACCGTGGTCCAAAAGCTGTGTTACCTGCTGGGCGGCCGCGTGTCGGATGTCACCGGCGCCGAGTATGAGCATTCGGCGCCGCTCGAATTGAGCGATATCGCGGCCATTACGTTCACGAACGAGGCCGCGGCCGATCTCAAGCGAAAGCTGCGCGCTGCGCTGGTCGCGTCGGGACTCCGGCATCTGGCGCCGGACGTGGACACGGCGCGTATCGGTACCATTCACGGGTTCTGCGGCGATCTGCTACGAGAGTTTGCGTTGCGCGCTGGGCTGCCGCCTTCGCTGGTGGTGCTCTCCGACGGCGACGCGGCGTCGCTGGCATACGAATGTGCGCAGCGCGCGGTGCACCATGCGGCAATCTCGCAGCAGCCACCGGGCTTCAGCGCGCTACTCGCGGACCGCAATCTCGCTGACATCGTCTCGTACGTGGTCACGGTGGCATCGGACAGCGATCGACTCGCGACGTGGTCTGCAATCGACAGTGCCCTCGACTCCGAAGTCTTTCGGGAGCATGAGCAGGCGCTGCTCCGACTTGCCGAAGAGGCGCGGCTGCTGCGCCAAGCGGAGTTGGTGCGCCTTGGCGCGATGGACTTCGATCGAATGATTGTGTCCGTGCGCGATCTCTTGCGCGACGACGAGCACGTTCGCAATGCCGTGCAACGACAAATTCGTCTGCTCATCGTCGACGAGTTTCAGGATGTTGATCCGGCGCAGCGCGATCTGGCGTTCCTGTTGGGCGGGCTCGAGTTTCGCGATCCGGCACCGACGCGCATCATGCTCGTCGGTGATCCGAAACAGAGCATCTACAAGTTTCGCCGTGCCGATGTGTCGCTATGGAACGCGGTGGCCGGTCAGTTCCACGACGCGGCAATCGGACGGCAGCTTGAGCTGAGCGACAACTTCCGCAGCCGCGAGGGCATTCTGGCGCTCGTGGATTTCACCGTTGGCGCCCGACTGGACACCCCGGTGCAAACGGGCGGCGAACGGCAGTCGTTCGAAGTGGACTATCGCCCGTTGGTGGCCAAGGGAGGCGAGGCTGTAGGCGACCGCTGCGTGGAGATACTCGGCATCGCGGCGCCAACCGATGGATCGACGCACAAGGCCGATGCACTGCGCGCCATCGAGGCCGGCGCAGTGGCTGCACGCATGCGTGCGCTGCATGCAGACGGCGAACGCTACGGTAATATGGCAATGCTGCTGTCGAGCTTCACGGCCGTGCACTTGTATCGGGATGCGCTGCGTGCGGCAGGCATTCCGGTGTATGTGTTGCGTGGCGAGGGTTTTTGGGAGGCCCGCGAAGTGATTGACTGCCTGCTGGCGCTGAGGGCCATTCGCGATCCCGCCGACGATGTGGCGCTGGTTGGATTTCTGCGCGGTCCGTTCGTGGGCGTGCGCGATGACACGTTGCTCGCACTGCGCACCGCGCAGCATGCGGGCGGTCTCCGTGGCGCGCTTGCGATCTGTGTGCATGAACCCGCGTTGTGCCAACGAGCGGATGCGTTGCTGACGCGTTTCGGTGCACTGCGCGACCGGATCGCGGCGTATGAGTTGGTGTCGCGACTGGTACGGGAAACAGGACTGCTGGCGGTGCTCGCCCAGGATACCGAGCGCGGTGCGCAGGCGCTGGCGAATGTGCGGAAGCTGCTTCGTCTCACAGCGGCAACGCCTGAACTCTCGCTCGGTGAGTTTCTGCGCACGGTTCGTGAGGCCCGTTCGCGAGGTGACCGTGTGGGCGAGGAACGGCTCTATCGCGAACGTGCCGACGTGGTCACCATCACCACGGTGCACAGTGCGAAAGGGCTCGAATGGCCCGTGGTATTCTGGTGCGACTTGGCCCGCGAGTCGACGGCCAATCATGACAAACTGCAGACCGGGCGTGATGATTTTCGCCTCCGTCTGGAGAGCGGCGAGGAGGACGACGACGGCAAGGTCATCGATACCGCCCATGACGCGCTCAAGGCGGCGTTGCGCAAGGAGCAACTCGCGGAGCAATTCCGACTCTGGTATGTCGCCACTACGCGTGCACAGCGGTTGCTGGTGCTCAGTGGCGTGCCGCTTGGTGAGAAGTGGAGGCAGTCGGTGAGCATGGCCAACGAATTGCGCGCACGATTCCCGGTGCTGTGCGGCACGGAGATCGTGCCGTCGATTTCGTACGCGCATACATCCGGGACGGCGTACGAACTACCGCTGCGCGTCGTGACCGACGCCGAAGTACCGGCAGACAGCCCAGCGGATCGAGAGACGGCCGACATCGACCTGGCCGCCATGCGCGCACCCGATGCGATCACCGCGGCGCGCGGTCGAACGCGGTTGTCCGCAACGCAGCTCATGACCTTCGCCTCCGACGATGGCATGTGGTGGCGGCGGTACGTGTTCGGATTCGAGCCGGACGGCGGCTACGCGCAACGGCGCGGGGCGGGTTCGTCGGCGGCGCGCGGACTTGTCGTGCACGATGTGCTGGAGCGCTTCAACTTCGAACTGGCGGACATCGACGAACTGATCGAGTCGGCGATCGAGCGCCACGATCCGGACGCGCCACTCTCGTCCAGCGCATCGGGGCGCGACTACCGGAGGCGCATTCGCGCGATGGTCGATAGTGCGACCGCCAATCCGGAGTGGCAGGCCGTTTCGCAGGGACCGAGCGCGCGGCGCGAGTTGACGTTCGCACGCGTTCTCCCCGACGGTTCGGTGATTGACGGCGCGCTCGATCTGATTGCCATGCGCAACGGTGCCGCTCGCATTCTCGATCTCAAAACCGGCGCGACCACCGAGGGACTAGTGCTCGCCGAACGGTACCGCGTGCAGGCGGCCGTCTACACCGAGGCCGTACGCGCCATCGCCGGCGTGGACACGCACTTTGCGTTGCTCAGCACCAGCGATGGCACAACGATCGAGGTGCCGCCGGGGAGTGTTGATCTCCCGTTGTTGCTTTCGCGCTTACGAAACGGCGGCTGACTGCAGCAGGCGGCTGGCCACCACTTCCGAGATATCGAGCACGGGCACTTCGCTGCCGGCACCGGTGACACCATCGGTGATCATGGTCATGCAGAACGGGCATGCGACCGCAATTTGATCGGCACCGGTGGCCAGCAGCTCTTCGCTGCGCTCCACGTTCACGCGCTTGCCCACGTTCTCCTCCATCCACATGCGCCCGCCGCCCGCGCCGCAGCACAATCCACGGCTCTTGGTGCGCACCGGTTCCACTAACTCCACGATCGGCAATGCCTTCTTGAGCGTGTTGCGCGGCGCGTCGTAGATCTCGTTATAGCGACCGAGATAGCAGGAGTCGTGATAGGCGACCTTGAGCCGCTGACCGTGCTCCGTTTCCAGCGGCACGCGTCCTTCGTTCAGCAGACGTTCGATGTATTCGGTGTGATGAATGACGTCGTAGTGGCCGCCAAGGTCGGGGAACTCCTTGCCCATCTGATGGAAGCAGTGCGGGCAAAAGGTGACGATGGTGCTGATGGCATAGCCATTCAGCGTTTCGATCACACCCTTGGCGAGCATCTGGTAGAGGTACTCGTTGCCCATACGACGCGCGGGGTCGCCATGACACGTCTCTTCCTGACCCAGAATAGCGAATTTCACATTCGCCGCCTGCAGGATGCGCGCGAATGCGACCGTGATCTTCTTGGCACGGTCGTCGAACGAGCCCATACAGCCCACCCAGAACAGGATGTCGGCCTTTTCGTCGCGCGCGGCCAGTTCGGCCATGGTGGGAATGTCCATGCCTTCTGCCCACTTCTCGCGATCAGACGGGCTGAACGCCCACGGACTGCCGTTGCGCTCGAGCGACTGCAGCGCCGGCTGCAATTCCTCCGGGAAGCGCGACTCCATCAGCACCAGATCGCGGCGCAGCTCGTTGATGATGTCGAGC
>JBBQSM010000081.1:0-19452 GCA_038234895.1 Gemmatimonadales bacterium | reverse complement strand
GGCTGATTTCGCCGCGGCAGCACCCGCCAGATCGAGCCGTGCCCATACTCCGCGCGGAATGGTTGCTGGCAAGCTCACCGATACCAAGAAGCACGACAGGGGCGATCCGACAACGAGCCGGTTCGCCCCTGTAATGCGCCCCTCCATCACGTGGCCCGCGTGTCAGGTTCAGGCGGAAGGCTGCCCGATGTCCTCTTGCGTGACAGCCGCGCCACTGCGTCCGATCTGGACGGTCACACGACGCGGCTGGGTCGGCAGAACTTTTGTGATCTGAATGCTCAGCACCCCATCCACATATTCCGCCGAAACGTTGCCCGCGTCGGCGTTCTTCGGGAGTCGGAATCGCCGGACGAAGGCGCCCGCCGATCGTTCGGCCAGTACCAGCTGCTCCCCCGCAGCGACGGGGCGCGGTCGCTTCTCTCCTTTGACAGTCAGCACGCTGTCCTCCGCCAGCACCTCGACGCTCTCGGCGGAGACGCCCGGCAGATCGACATCAATGACGATCCGCTCTGACGACTCGCGCACGTCGAACGCTGGCGCCCACCCCGCCACTGGACGTGGTTGACCCGCGTGTTCGAAAAGGCGGTCGAGTTCGCCACGAAGGCCGAGCGTGGGGCGGGAAGTGTGGAGTGGAATCGTGAAAATGGCCATGGAAGTGCTCCTGTCTGATGATGGAATGGGAACCGCAGCGCGACGCTGGTCAGCCGCGCCTCCGACCGACTGTGCGTGCATCCCTCGTTCCCATCCGAATCGGTCACCTTGGCGAAACGAATCGAGATGATCGCGCCGTAATTGCAGTGAGACTGCCGAACCGGCGCATGCTGTAAATTGTGTTCGGTCAGCTTGTCCGATGGACGTCCGCGACCTACTTTCACGATGTGACCATCCACTTTGCTTCATGGCTGTGACCGCTTCGTCCGCTACGCAGCCGCTCGGTGATATCGTCGCGCTGCTCGCTCGCGCATCCGATACCGACAGCGGTGCGATTGCGGTGCTCCGGCGGCTGCGAGTGCTGTTGCAAGCGGACCATGTTGTCATCGAGCTGGACGGCGATGCGCGTTCCAGACAGCTCTGGACGGACGAAGGCGTTGGTCCCAGCCGCCAGCCATCGGGACCCGCGCGCGTGTCCGTCCCGCTGTCTGCGGCCGGCGAGGCGCTGGGGGAGTTGCGGGTGCACCGCGCTGAGCTGCTCGGCCGCGAGGAAGAGGCGCTCGTGCAGGTCGTGGCGGATCTGATGGCGCTGGTCATTGCACGAGATGCACGCATGCGTGAACTCGAACGGCAAATTACCGCGCGCGTACGGGAAATCGCGGAGCAACGCGCGTTCATCGAGCGTGTGGTGGATTCGCTGCCGGTCGGTCTGTACGTCGTCGATCGCGACTATCGCATCCATGCGTGGAATCACAAACGCGAGACGGGACTGCAAGGAGTCTCTCGTGTCGACGCCATCGGCCGCACGATCTTCGAAGTACTCCATCGACAGCCCGCCGCGCTGCTCAAGCGGGAGTTCGATGAAGTGTTCACGTCCGGGCGGTTGCAGCAGTTCCAGATGGAGAGCAGTGCGTTTGGCGAGCTGCGCACGTTTCGCATCTCGAAGATTCCCATGCGTATGGACGGCGAGTCGGTCACGCACGTCATCACCATCGGCGAGGACATTACCGACTGGAAGGCGGCGATCGATCGCACCGCACAATCGGAGAAGCTTGCAGCGCTCGGACAGCTGGCTGCGGGGGTGATGCACGAGATCAACAATCCGCTGGCCACGATTGCGGCGTGCGCCGAGTCGATGCAGATGCAGCGCGAGCTCGATCAGGAATTACCTGCCGCCGGTGCCCCAAGTGCGAGCGGCGCCGGCACCGACGAGTTTCTGCGCATCATCGATCTTGAAGTGCAGCGCTGCAAGCGGATTGTGAACGGTCTGCTGGATTTTTCGCGACCCAAACCGGCCCAGCGCGAAACGCTCGATCTGAATGGCGTCGTGCAGCAAGGACTGTTTCTGCTGCAGCATCACCCCAAGTTCAAGCGCGTCAAACTCAACTCCGAACTGGACGATGGCACGCCGCTGCTGATCGACGGCGACGCCGACCAACTCGTACAGGTGCTGATCGCGCTGACCATCAACGCGATGGACGCTTCGCCCGACGGTGCACGCGTCGTCGTTCGGACGCGACATCTGCACGACGATGCAGGCAACGGCTTTGCCGCACTCGAAGTAGAAGATGAGGGCCCGGGTATTCCCCGCGCGTTGCAAGCCAAGGTCTTCGAACCGTTCTTTACCACGAAGGCGCCCGGGCAGGGCACCGGACTCGGACTCGCGATCTGCTACGGAATCGTCATGGACCATAAAGGCCAGCTCGAACTCGTTGGACCGGAAGGGCGGGGCACCACGTTCCGCGTCACGTTGCCGGAGGTGCGTTTCGCATCGGCTCATGGCGAGTGACGCGCCGTTAAGCGGGCGTCCGGGCTCCGTGCTCACGCCGTCGCGCGGTGTCGACATCGGTTCGCCGATCCGCGTGCTCATTGCCGAAGACGAGACGCACCTGGGCATGATCCTCGAACAGTTCATGACCGCGCGCGGTTTCGCCGTGACGATGGTGCGCAACGGGCGCGCCGCGCTCGAGCAGTTGCGCACCGAGCCGTTCGACGTGGCGCTCCTCGACATCGTCATGCCCGAGTTGGACGGGCTGGAAGTGCTCCGACAGGTCCGCGAAGAGCCGTTGCCTCCAGAAATCATCGTTATCACCGGCAACGGCACCATCGAGACGGCGATCGCGGCGCTCAAGCTGGGTGCGTACGATTTCTTGTCCAAACCGTACCGTATGGCGGAGATCGAGGCGTTGGTGCGTCGTGCATGGGAGAAGCGCATGCTCGCGCGTGACAATGTCTTTCTGCAGCGTCGCCTGCAGCGTGGTGCGCCGGTGCCCACGCTCGTTACACAATTCGCGCCGTTGCTTGCCGTGCGCACGCTCATCGAACGCGTCGCGCCGAGTGCATCACCGGTACTCATCTCGGGCGAATCGGGTACGGGAAAGGATCTGGTGGCGCGATTGCTTCATGCGCACGGAGCGCATCCGGAGGGCCCGTTTGTCGATCTGAACTGCGCGGCGCTCGCGGAGTCGTTGCTCGAAACAGAACTGTTCGGCGTGGAGAAGGGTGCCTTTCCAGGGGCGGACGCACGCAAGGTCGGCCTGATCGAGTTGGCCACCGGCGGGACGCTGTTCCTCGACAACGTGGGCGATCTGGAACTGAAGCTGCAGGGGAAATTGCTTCGCGCCCTCGAGTCGGGGACGTTCTATCGCGTGGGCGGTACGCAGAAAGTCAGCGCGTCGGTGCGCGTCATCGCCAGCACGACGCATGACCTGTCGCGCATGGTGTCGAACGGTCTCTTCCGCGAAGACCTCCTGCATCGCATCAACACCATCCGCATTGCACTGCCGCCGTTGCGCGAGCGGGTCGTCGACGTTTCGCTGCTGGTGCAGCATTTTCTCGGGCACTTCGGTGGCACGCAGCCCCCGGAGCTCAGCTACGACGCGCTCGACGTGCTGGAACGCTATCGCTGGCCAGGAAACGTGCGCGAGTTGCGCAATGTGATTGAGCGCGCCGTGCTGCTGGCCACAGATGGTGCGATCCGCGCCACCGATCTGCCACTCGGCGCGGAGGTGGGCGCTGCTGCGCGCGCCACGCCGGCCGCCGCGCTCACGCTGTCCGAGCTCGAGCGGCGCCATATCGCGGATGTCCTCGAGCGAACCAACTGGCATCAGGGACGGGCGGCCGACATGCTCGGCATCTCGCCCAAGACGCTCTACCGCAAGATCCGTGAGTTCGGTTTCCGACGGCCGACGGGACGCGACGCGTGAGCGCCCGTGACGCTCGCGTACCGCGGGCACCGCGCATCGCGCACCGATCGGTGACCGCATGAAGATTCTCGTCATCGAGGATGATCCGACGGTCGGCGAGTTCATTCGTCGCGGTTTTGAAGAGCAGCGCTGGCAGGCCGATCTTATCGCCAACGGTGCCGACGGTGAACAGATGGCGCTTTCGCAGCCATACGACCTCATTGTGCTCGATATGCGGCTGCCCGGGCGTAACGGGCTGGATGTGCTGCGTTCACTTCGGGCCAAGGGATTCGAACGGCCGGTGCTCGTGCTCACGGCGCAGGATGCCGTGGACGCGAAGGTCGAAACGCTGCGGGCGGGCGCCGACGACTACGTGACGAAACCGTTCGCGTTCGAAGAACTCCTTGCGCGAGTCGAGGCATTGGCGCGTCGCCCGCGTTCCTTGGCGTCTCCGCTGTTACGGGTCGACGATCTCGAACTCGATCAGGGCACGCACGATGTCCGCCGTGCCGGCGAAGCGATCGAGCTGACTCCCAAAGAATTTGCCGTGCTCGAGTATCTGATGCGACATACCGGTCGCGTCATGAGCCGCACGCTCATCACCGAGTATGCGTGGGGATATCATTTCGATCCCGGCACGAACATCGTCGATGTGGTGATCAACCATTTGCGCAAGAAGATCGACGCCCGGCATGACAAGAAGCTGATCACCACGGTGCGTGGGGTCGGCTACATGATCCGCGCGTAGCGGGCGGAAGGCGCGCCCGTGGGGTCCATCCGTTCCCGTCTCACGGCCGCGTACACGGCGGCGCTGATCGCGACAATGTTGTTCTTTGCGCTGACGCTGCTGACGGTGCGTCGCGTGACGGTGTTTCGCGAATTGGAGACCCGCGTCGCCGAGGAAGTCGACCGTACCGTGAGGCTCATCGACATTGCCAGCAAGCTGTTCACGCAACAGCTGGTCGTGACGCCGGATTCGCTGGTCGGCGCGGAGGTGTCGCCGCGCGTCGTGCCGCTGCTCGAGCTGATCCCCGACTTCGTCCTGCTCAAGGACACGCGCGGTTATTCGCTCTACCGTTCGGAACAGGTGCGCCTGTTGAGCGACAGCGAGCGCGAGATGCTCGATTCCATCGTCTTGGCGATGCCGAGCAGTCCCACGCCGACAATTGTGTCGCTCCCATCGGGCGACCTGCTCATGCAGTCGCGTCGGCTGCCCGGCATCGGCACGCGTGGACAGATCGATCGAGTGTGGGTGGGCATACGCACCGATGCGGCACAGCTGGCGCCCAGCGAGTTGGTCAATACCATGCTGATCGTGGCGCCGTTTCTGGTCGCGTTGTCGGTGGTGTTCGCGTACTTCATCGCCGGGCGCGCCTTCCGCCCGATCGACCGCATCATTGACCAGGTGGAGGCGATTACCGACGGTCGCTCGCTGCATCGGCGACTGGCCATCGGTGCGGCGGGTGACGAGCTGGCGCGATTGTCTTCCACGCTGAACGCGATGATTGAACGCCTCGAAACGTCATTCGGCGCGCTGCGTCGTTTCACCGCCGACGCAAGCCACGAGCTCAAAACGCCGCTGACCGTGATGCGTGCCGACGTGGAGCGCGCCATGTCGCCGACCTCGACGGGCACGGAGCAGGCCGTGGCCTTGGAAGAGGCGCTGCAGCAACTCACGCGCATGGCCGATCTCGTCGATTCACTGCTCACGCTGGCGCGCGCCGATGAGGGCCGCTTCGACCTGCACCGCGAGCCCGTCGAGCTCGCGCCGCTGGCACGCGAAGTGGTCGAGACGGCGCGACTGCTTGGCGAGGACGCAGGGTTGATCATCGACGCGCCAATGATCGAGGAGGCCGATGTCTCGGGAGACCTGACGCGCCTGCGCCAGCTCTTCCTCAACCTCGTGACGAATGCGATCAAATACACGCCGCGCGGCGGTCGCGTGGAGATCACGGTGGTGCGCAGCGACAAGCAAGTGTCGGTGACGGTGAAGGACACGGGAATCGGCATCGCCGCGGCCGACCTGCCGTACATCTTCGAGCGATTCTGGCGCGCGGACCGGGTGCGCTCCCGGGCTAGCGAGCGCGGCGGTTTCGGGCTCGGATTGGCGATTTGTCAGTGGATTGCACAGGCGCACGGGGGCACGCTCAGTGTCCAGTCGCGCCTCGGCCGTGGCAGCACGTTCACGGTGACGTTGCCGGTGGCGGGCACATCAGACCTGACCGAAACAGACGAATTCATAGTGCCGCAGGGCGTGGCGGTGTTGGACTAACGCGCCAGTGCGTGGGCCTGTTCGGTGCCCACGATCGGCGGGGACGACAATCGTCTTGACAGTCCGCGGTATCTCTGGGAACGTATCGCCGGGTTGGGACGATTCGACCACGGCTTCGCCGGCCGGTTCGTGGGGAGCCGGCTTCGGTCGCATCTGGTGGAACGTGTGGCAGCGATTGGCGAAATGACGGCAGGGTCTGGCTCAAGTCGGAACCCCAGGAATTGCGAGGTGGGACGTGCCTATTGGCGCGTACCGAAGTGTCTGTGGTGCGGTCACCGCCTGAGCGGTGCCCGTTGGCGTGGGACTCTTTCGGACAGGAGCAGCGAATGCGCAGGAAATGTTTGGCAATTCTGCTGGTGGCAGTCGGTCTTTTGCCTCCGTCGCTGCGCGCGCAGGATCGTGGCGGCACAATTCGTGGGCGTGTGCTCGAGATAGGAACGACTACGCCGCTCGCGGCGGCGCAGGTGATCGTGACCGGAACGCGTCAGGGCACCTTGAGTGGCGCCGACGGACGGTACGTGGTCACCGGTGTTGCTCCGGGCTCCGTGCTGGTACGGGTGGTTCGCCTCGGCTACCAGCCGGTGTCCCGCACGGTCCAAGTGGTCGCCGGCGGTGACGTGACACTCGACTTCACGCTGGAAGCGGCAGTAAAGACCCTCGACGCGATCGTCACCACGGCGACAGGTGAGCAGTCTCGGAAGTCCTTTGGCAACGTCGTGGCGACGTTGCGGCTCGACTCACTGGCGGAGAAAGCGGCTGCCACGAATGTCAACGAGTTGCTGCAAGGCCGTGTCGCGGGTGTGCAGGTGGTGCAGGGCTCGGGGCAGACGGGCACCTCGTCGTCGATACGCATCCGCGGCACCAGTTCACTCTCGCTGTCCAACGAACCCTTGATCATCGTCGACGGCGTGCGCATCGACAACTCACCGGCGCCTGGCAACTTTTCGACGCAGCGCATCAACAACTTCAGCGGCATCAACCCGGAAGAGATCGAGTCGCTCGATATCCTGAAGGGGCCGTCGGCATCGGCATTGTACGGTACGGCGGCCGCCAACGGCGTGCTCGTGATCAAGACGAAGCGAGGTCGGAGCGGTGCCACGCGCTGGGCCACGAGCGCCGAGTACGGTACGGTCGCGCAACCGGCGACCTTCTTCGACAACTATCGCGCGTGGGGCCGCAATCTGGTCAACGGCGTCCCCGGCACCGCGCCCGTACTTTGTCGTCTCGCCGATCAGTCGCTCAATCGTTGCGTGCGGGACTCGTTGACCACGTTCAATCCCCTGATGAACGACGCCACGACGCCCTTCGCCACGCAGCCACGCTATCAGTTCGGCATCAACGCGTCGGGTGGAAACGAGAATCTGAAGTACTTCTTCTCCGCGGAGCGGATGAATGAAACAGGGCCGTACGAAATGCCTGAGGCCGAGATCACGCGGCTGACGACGCTGCGCGGCTCGCGTCCCCGGAGCGAGCAGATCAATCCGAATCAGCTCTCGCAGACCTCGTTGCGCGGCAACTTCACCTTCCCACTCGGCAAGACGGCCGACATGACCGTCTCTACCGGGTATATCGACCGCTCATTGCTCAGCCCATTCGATGGCGGTTTCTTCGCCGGGCTGTCGTTCCAGACGTACTTCGCGCCCGGGTTCCGCACGGCATTCAACGGCAACTCGGCCCAGCACACCGGTGATATCCTGTCCGTTACGCAGTTCCGTCGCGATCAACGATTTACCGGCTCCTCGCAATTCAACTGGGCGCCTGTGTCGTGGCTCGCAAATCGCGCCGTGGTCGGCCTCGACCAAATCGGCGGCTATTCATACCGCTTCGCGCGTGCCAGCGAAGGCACGGTGACCGGGTGGGGGCCGCCTGGACAGACAGGTGGCAAGGACGCGAATCGCAACGTGTTCTCCCGCTACTCCGTCGACCTGGGCTCGACCGCGAGCTTCTCGCTCTCGTCCAGCATCGCCTCGAAGACGAGCGTTGGTGCGCAGTGGTTCAAGGACACGCAATACGAAACCGTTGTGCAGGGCTACACGCTGCCCCCCGGTGCACAGACGCCGAACTCGGCGTCCATTCGAACGGCCAGTGAGTTCACGTCGGAGAATGCAACGTTCGGCGCGTACGTCCAGCAAGATTTGTCATGGAACGATCGACTCTTCCTCACCGGCAGCGTACGGACCGACCAAAACAGCGCCTTTGGCCGTGATGCCAAGAACACGCTCTATCCGCGACTGGCATTGTCGTATGTGCTCACCGAAGAGTCGTGGTTTCCGCAGTGGAGTGTACTGAGCAACCTGCGGTTCCGCTCCGCCTGGGGCCAGGCAGGTGTGCAGCCGAGTACCATCGCCGCGCTCCAGTTTCTCAACGCGAACACGGTGCCGCTTGGCGGTACCGAAGTTGGGGCGCTGCGTCTCGGCGCGATCGGCAATTCCGACCTGCGACCGGAAGTGACGACGGAAAGCGAGACCGGTTTCGACGCCGCACTGTTTGGGAATCGAGTGAACGTCGAGGCGACGTACTTTCGCAAGCTGTCCAAGGACGCGCTCTTTCAGAATCCGCTGCCGCCGAGCTTTGGTGCCGGTGCGAGTCAGTGGCAGAATATTGCCGCGGTGCTCAACGCCGGTGGGGAATTGTCGGTGGACCTGCGGCTGCTCGAGCGCCGATGGTTGACGTGGAATACGCGCGTGAACGGCTCGCGCATCAATAACAAGCTGGTCGATGCGGGCCGTGCGCAACTCGCCGTTACGCAGGGGTCGCGCAACGTCGTGGGCTATCCCGCGTTCGGCTTGTGGGCGCGCCCCATCAAGAGTTTCGCCGATGCGAACAACGACGGTATTCTCACTGAAAGCGAGATCGTTGTCGGCGATACTGCGGAATTCCGCGGACCGACGCTACCGGTGAATGAGGCGGGCTGGAGCAACACGCTCGGCTTTTTCAACAACACCGTTCAGGTGAGCACGCTGATCGACTACCGCGGCGGGCACTACAACCAGTGGGGCTTCGAGAACCAGCGCTGCATCTCTGGCAATTGTCGTGGCGTCAACGACAAGTCGGCGGCATTCGCGGATCAGGCCGCCGCAGTCACGACCACGAGCGCGCGACTGGGAAACAGCGTCTGGGGCTACTTCACGCCCAACGACTTCATCCGGTTCCGGGAACTCTCCGTCGCCTACACATTGCCCACGTCGCTCGCGGGCAAGATGAAGGCGCGCAACGCGACCGTGTCGCTCGTGGGGCGCAACATCGGCCTGCTTTGGACGCGATTCCCGGGCATTGACCCCGAGTCGAATGGCTCGGTGAACAACACCGGTGGTGGCAACAACGATTTCTTCTCCGCGCCGCTCCTGCGTTACTGGACGCTTCGCGTCAACCTGGGGTACTGAGATGACGACAATGACTCGGAATCGTCGACGCACGGTTCGGCGACTGGCGATGGCCGTGCCGATGCTGCTCGTGCTGTCGGCGTGCGAACGTGAGCAGCTGCTGGGCGTGGACACACCCGACCAGATCCGGCCGCAGGATGCCTCGAGTCCCAACGGGGCCGCAGCCATTCGTGCCGGCGCCCTGCGCGACTTCGCATCATTTTATGGGGGAACGACCAACGTCGGGGTGAACGTGTACGCCGGCTTGCTCAGCGACGAGTTGAACAATGCGCGCCCCGGTGCAGATCACATTGATCAGCGCGCGTTCAACGAAAATACTTTTCCAGCCGCGGCGTGGAACAAGTTTTCGGACAGCTATACGCAGGCCGTGCGTGCGGTGCGTGCGCTGAACGAGTTCGTGCCAGCGAGTGCCACGCGCAGTCGCGATATCGGGCAGTTGTACGCGTTGCAGGGGATCACACTGAACATCGGCGGCGAGCTCTTTTGCAACGGTGTGCCGCTGGCCACCGTGAACGACGCCGCGCCCGAAGCGGCGACCATCGTGAGCAACCAGCAGCTGTATCAGCGAGCGATCGCACAGGCAGACAGCGCACTGGGGGTGCTGGGCACGACGGCCGCTGACCAAAACTTCCGCTACCTCGCGCGAATTGCGAAGGCACGCGCGCAACTCAACCTGGGGCAGTTCGACGCGGCCGCAGCAACGGTTGCCGCGGGCGGGGACGGCGCGGGCTCGGTGGCCGTTCCGACGAGCTGGCAGTATGTCGTCGAGTTCTCACAGACCACGCTCGTGAACACCGTGTTCGATTGGATGGTCAATACGGCGAACTTCGGCCCGTCGGACCGTGAGGGAGGAAACGGACTCGATTTCCGTTCGGCACGCGATCCGCGCGTCCCGACCACCACGACCTCGCGGCTCGGGCAGGATGGATCCACGCAGGTGTTCACCGTGCTCGGCTACGTCAACGGCTCGGCGCCCACGACGTTGGTCAGTGGCGTCAGCGCGCGCCTGATCGAGGCAGAAGCGGCGTTGCGTCGTGGTGATGTGCCGGTCTGGCTCGCGAAGCTGAATGAGCCGCGTGCGGATGCGACCGTTCGTTCGCTGCGCAACATTGCCAACAGTGCGGATGTCCTGCCCCCAATGGTCGACCCAGGAAACGCCGATGCGCGCGTCAACCTGACGTTCCGCGAGCGTGCGTTCTGGTTCTATCTGAACGCCACCCGGGTTGGCGATCTGCGGCGTCTGCAGCGGCAGTACAGTCGTGCCGCGAATTCCGTGTGGCCGACGGGAGCGTACTTCAAGGGGGGAACGTACGGAAACGATGTGAACCTCACACCGTCCTTCGCTGAATTCAACAACACGGCGTACAGGGGGTGTACGGACCGCAACCCGTAGCCGCCGCCATCAGGGTTGAGATGACACGGGCCGTTTGCTTTCGGAGACTCGCGGTGGGTCTGTGGGTGCACGCGGCCATCGTGTCCAATGCGCGCGCACAGGACGCGCGTGGTGCGGACACGATGCCGGTCGCAACGCTGGTGGTGCGGGTGCAGCTGCCGGACGGCGCCGGAGCGCATGTCGCGCGTGATCGACTCGTGGAGCTTCGGGGCGCTCGGGCCGGCCTGTCCCGTACTGACGCGAGCGGGCGGGCTCGATTTCCGCAGCGCCCGCTGGGATCCTACACGGTGCATCTGACGGTTGCTGGATATGCGCCGATCGTAGAGCAGGTCGAGCTCAGCGTACGCGGAGTCTTCGAACTCCCGGTGCTCTTGAGCGCGCTCGCGGCCGCGCAGCCGTTGCCGATGGTGACGAGCACGGCGCGACGGTCGCCGGTCCCGGGGCTCGATGCCCGTCGCAGCACGGCGCGCGGACATCTCTTCGATCGCGCGTCCATCGATTCGCTCGAGCCACGCCGTGTGAGCGACCTGCTGCGTCGTGTGCCTTCGGTGCGTCTCGTGGCGTCGGGCAGCGGATTCGTTCCGCGCACTCGGCGCGCTGCCGGAATGAATGATTGCCCGATGTCGGTGTACCTCGATGGCGTGCAGGTCGACGACGAGCGCGGCCTGCCGCCGGCACCCGCGATCGGTCAACCTGCTCGCACCGCGCGGGTGGCGCCACCAAGCGTCATCGACGGACTGAGCGTCGACTTGCTTGAGGCCGTCGAGGTCTACGTCGGGGCCAGCGAAGTTCCTTCGCAGTTCAATCAGGCGGGGGGGTCGTGCGGAGTCATCGCGCTGTGGACACGAGCCCGACGCTAGCGCATGGCGCTGGCTCTCGGGGATGTGACGCGCGACTCACGCCGTGCGATTTGCGCCCACGGTGTCATCGGCGCGTCGGCGTTACGCGTCGCCCCGCGTCCCGGCGCGTCCCGGCGCGTCCCGGCGCGTCCCGGCGCGTCGCGAGGGGTCGCGCTCGGCACCGGGTGAGGGAATGCTAACGTTGGATTAATCCAACCCTAATGTTTTCGCCATTGCTCGATCATGACCTAGGCGTAGAATCGCAGTAGTCAGTCCCCGGGGATGATTTCCGGGCTCTGCGACCCGTACCCGGACATGCCCGATGTTCAATAATCTGGTAGAATCGCAGGCGAAAAAGCAGAAACGCTTGGGTGGGTCCCTCACCTCCGTCATCCTGCATGCTGGCGTTGTCGCCGCGATGATCGTCGCAACGGCAAACGCTGGTATCCGGGAAGAGGAGAAGAAGGAAGAGAAGGTCGACTTCGTCGAGGTGAAGAAGGACGAGCCGAAGCCACCCGAGCCGGAGAAGCCACCCCCACCGCCGGACGCGGTCGCTGCGCCGCCGCCGCCCAAGGGATTTCAGGTGCTCTCCGCACCGATTGAGATCCCCAACATCATCCCCGACATCGATCTGTCCAAAAAGGTGACGGATGAGGCCGACTTCTCCGGCAAGGGTGTCGCTGGTGGTGTGGCCAAGGGTGTTGAGGGTGGCAAGGGACCCGTACCGCAAGGCGACCAGCCGTACTTCGACTTTCAGGTCGAGAAGCCGGTCGTGATGGCACCGGGCGCCACAGGTCCGGCGTATCCCGACATGCTCCGCTCGGCGGGTATCGAAGGCACCGTGCTCGCGCAGTTCGTTGTCGACACGACAGGACGCGCCGACATGGGCACCTTCAAGGTGCTCAAGTCCGACAACGACCTGTTCTCGAACTCCGTGAAGAATGCGTTGCAGCGCATGCGGTTCCTCCCCGCGGAAGTGGGCGGACGCAAGGTGAAGCAGCTCGTGCAGCAGCCGTTCCAGTTCTCGCTCAATCGCTAAGTCCCACTCACCGTACCATCCGGAGATTCGACAACTATGGAAACCTCACTGCTTGGCATGTATCAGGCGATGGGCTGGTTTGCCAAGGGCATCGTGTTCACGCTGCTCGGCATGTCGGCCTTCTCGTTCCAAGTGCTCATTCAGAAGTGGTGGTCGCTGCGTAAGGGACAGGCTGAGACGCGCAAGTTCGCGCCCGAGTTTTCGCAGTTCCTGGAAGAAGACAACCTGAACGAAGCCATCAAGCTCGCCGAAGGCTATAAGAAGTCCCATGTCGCCCGCGTGCTTGGCGGTGCGCTCGGTGAGATTCGCCCGCTCATTCAGGACGGCTCCGTCACGGTCGCCGACATCAACTCGGCCGAGCGTGCCGTCGAGCGTGAAATGCTCATGACGGTTGTTGACATGAAGCGCGGCACGGGCGTGCTCGCGACGGTTGGTGCCACGGCGCCGTTCGTTGGACTGCTCGGCACCACGATGGGTATCGTCAACTCCTTCACCGGCATGGCCACGTCGGGCGCGGGCGGTATCTCCGCGATTGCCGGCGGTGTCGCCGAGGCGCTGATCACGACGGCCATCGGAATCGGCGTCGCCATTCCTGCCGTGTGGTCGTTCAACTACTTCCAGACGAAGATCGACAATCTCACGGCCGAGATGACGTACACGTCGAAGGAAATGATCGACTATCTCATCAAGGGCGTCTCTGGTGAGTTCGGTCGGTCCCGCTTCACGCGGGAGTTCAACACCGCGGGCGGCCAGTCCATCTCGCAGTAAGCTGCCGCTGATCGAACGAACTGGTTGCACTCCGTGCGCGTCATTCGAAGCGCACGGAGCGCCACGTAACGATAGGAGTGTTGCGGTATGGGTATGAATCTCAGCAGCGGGTCCGGTGTAAAGGCCGAACCGAACGTCACGCCCATGATCGACGTGATGCTCGTGCTCCTCGTCATCTTCATGGTCATCGTGCCGCAGATCAACGCCGGCTTCAAAGCGGTTCCGCCCGAGGGGCAGAACCTCAAGACCCATCCTGAAGAAGACGGCGATCAGGTGCTCGGCATCGACGATCAAGGACGGTTCTATTTGAACAAGAAGCCGCTCCGTGATGAAGATCTCGAGGCGGCGGTGAAGGAGATTTACGGGCAGGAGCGCGACGACTACATCATGTACGTGAAGGCTGACAAGGAGCTGCAGTACCTCAAGGTCGTGAATGCGCTCGATCGCCTGTCTCGTTCGGGCGTGCGGGTTGCCGCACTGATCACCGAGCAGAAGCCAGGCACCGAGTCGCTCGTGGAAAGTGACCGTCTCAAAATCGGGTCCAACTAATGGGCATGTCTGCAGGCGGTGGAGGCGGCAGCCTCACGAACGAGCCGAACGTCACGCCGATGATCGACGTGCTGCTCGTGTTGCTGGTCATCTTCATGATGATCATTCCCATGAGCCGCAAGGCGATCGACACGCAGTTGCCCGATCCGACCCCGCAGCCGGCGAGCAACGTGGTGCCCGATCAGATCGTGCTCGAGGTGCTGCCCGACGACAAGTATGCGATCAACAAAGAACCCGTGGAAAAGGCCGAGCTTTTTGCCCGTCTCAAGACCATCTACGATGGCCGTCCCGAGAAGGTGATTTTCGTCAAGGGCGACACCACGGTCGTGTATAACAGCGTCATCTGGGCCATGGATCAGGCGCGCGGTGCCGGCGTCAAAGTCATCGGCGTTCCGCCGAAGTGACCTGAGTCCCTGACCTTTTTCTCAGCGGCTGGGTAGTACATCCCGGTTTGCTGCGGGCACGGCGGACGAACCCTACGGGCTCGTCCGCCGTTGTACGTTACGGGTGGCGATCGCCTCGCGTGTTCATACATCTGCGCGGAGTTGCTCAGCCCGTTGATCGCTGCGGCATGAATTCGCCACCAAGCCGGTTCACGATTCGACTCCAACCGAATGGTCTACGTCTCACCGCCGTCCGATGCGACGAACAGCGGCTTCCCGACTCCGGAGCCGCGAGAGCGATCCAGGTATCGGCCACCAATCGGCATTCCGATGTCGCGCGCCAACCGAGCGCGCAGCTTTGTGCTGTCCGTGCTCGCGCACCTGCTCCTCATCGCGCTGTTTATCTTCCCGTTCGCCTCGCCGGAATTAGTGCGTGAAGTGCTGGGCGCGGGCGGACCGGGCCCCGCAGGCGGCGGCGGAGGCGGTAGTCGCGGCACCGGCGGTGCCCGGACGGAACGGGTGCAGTTCATCAATGTCGCCCCCACACCGACACCGCCGATCGTTCCGCCGATCGTTCCGCCAGTCAAGCCGCCGGAGATCAAACCGCTCGTCCCGCCGCCGGTCCCGCCACCGGTGGTCAAGCCGCCGGTGCAGGAGCAGACACCTCCCAAGAGCACCGTCGGCGATGCGGCCGACGTGAAGTCGGAGGTTGTTGGCACGGGCGGGGGCTCCGGCAATGACGGCAGTGCCGGCTCAGGGCCCGGTAGCGGCGGCGGTGTGGGCTCCGGTGTGGGGACAGGCAAGGGAAGCAGTGTTGGCCCTGGCACCGGCGGGGGGCCCGGGACGGTATATCCGCCGGCTCCCACCGAGCTCTTTCTGCCACCGATTCCCGTACCATCCAAGGCCCGCGGCACGGTGGTCGTGGTTTTTGACGTCGATTCTACGGGCAAGGTCCTCGATCTGCAGTTCACGCCGACCAAGGACGGCAACTACAATCGGAAGCTGCGCGACGCGCTCGCTGCCATTCGGTTCCGACCGGCGGTCAACGCCATGGGCGTGCCGGTGCGCGGCAAGGCCGAGATCACGTACTCACTGTAGTTCCCATACCCGGACGAGTTCCAACCCGGCGTGTGTATTCCGTCGAGGCTGCTCTGGCTCTGTCACGCGCTCGCCAGTAGCTTGACCACGTTCTGCGCCGGGCATTCCTGTTGTAATGCATCGCTCGCAGTACCGTGATCTCCGGTCGCCCCCCTCCCTCCGCTGCACCGCGACCGCCACGCGTTCTCGCTGATGCCGACATCGTCCACGGGCCCACACCCGCGGTCTCTCCCTCCCGGGAGACGTCGTCGTCCTTCCATGGCGTAGTCGTCTTTTCTACCTGGCGAGTGTTCAGCACATGATCGTGTCACAGTCACTACTGCTTTCGATCATCCTCGGCGGGAGCGTGTTCGCTCTCGTCTTCGCCGTGTTCCTCGCACGCTGGGTACTCGCGCGTGATCGGGGCACACCAGCGATGCAGAAGATCTCCAACGCGATCCAGATTGGTGCGGAGGCGTATCTCGCGCGACAGAACAAGACGATCGCCATGCTGGCCATTCTCGTGGCGATCGTCCTCGGCGTCGGCTACGGTTTGATTCGCTCGCATAACGCGACCGATCCCGTCGATGATCCGATGGTCTTCGCCACGTTCATCGTGTTCTCGTTCCTGCTCGGCGCACTGTCGTCCGGTATCGCTGGCTACATGGGCATGTGGGTTTCGATCCGCACGAACATCCGCGTCGCGGCCGCGGCCATGACGTCGCTCAACGCGGCACTGCAAACGGCACTGCGCGGCGGCGCGGTCTCGGGCCTGTTCACCGTCTCCATGTCGTTGCTGGGCGTCGGCGGGTTGTTCGCCATCCTGTCCATGCTCGCTCCTGAAGGCATGGACGCGGATGTCTGGGCGACGAAGATTCCGTTCCTCATCGTCGGCTACGGATTCGGCGCCTCCTTCGTCGCGCTCTTCGCGCAACTCGGTGGCGGCATCTATACCAAGGCGGCCGACGTCGGCGCCGACCTTGTGGGCAAAGTCGAAGCAGGAATTCCGGAAGACGATCCGCGCAATCCCGCCGTGATCGCGGACCTCGTGGGCGACAATGTCGGTGACTGCGCCGGTCGCGGCGCTGATCTGTTCGAGTCGACAGCGGCCGAAAACATCGGCGCCATGATTCTGGGCGTCATTCTGTTCAAGTCGTTCGGCGTGGCCGGCATCCTGTTCCCGCTGGTCGTCGGTGCACTCGGCCTCGTCTGTTCGATTATCGGCGTCATGACCGTGAGCACCACGGAAGATGCCGATCCGATGAAGGCGCTCAACCGCGGCTATTACATCACAGCGGCGCTCGTGAGCGTGGCCATCTTCTTCGCCTGTAAAACGCTGCTCGTGACGCCCGATGCTCCCGATGCGTGGCTGTACTATTTCGGCTGCGCGATGATCGGCATCGTCACCTCGATCCTGTTCGTCTTCATCACCCAGTACTACACGGAGTATCGCTACCGTCCGGTGTTAAGCATCGCTGAGGCCTCGCAGACCGGTCCGGCGACCAACATCATCATGGGATTGTCCGTCGGCATGGAGTCGACGGTGCTGCCCGTCTTTACGATCGCGATTGCGCTCGTCAGCAGCTTCATGCTCGGACGCGCCAGCGGCATCACGATTGACGGCGAAGCGGCCGGCGGCCTGTTCGGAACGGCTGTCGCCACCATGGGCATGCTCGGCACGGCCGGGTACATCTTGGCCATGGACGTCTTCGGCCCCATCACGGACAACGCCGGCGGTATCGTCGAGATGTCCAAGCAGCCGGAGGCGATCCGCAACAAGACCGACAAGCTCGATGCGGTAGGCAACACGACCAAGGCGCTGACGAAGGGCTACGCCATCGGTTCTGCAGCCCTTGCCGCGTTTCTGCTCTTCTCGGCGTACCTCGACGAAGTGAAGAACTACACGGGACAACCGCTGCACGTGGATCTCAGCAAACCGCAGGTGTTTGTCAGCGCCTTGATCGGCGGCATGCTCGTGTTCTGGTTCTCGTCGCTGGCCATGACCGCCGTGAGCAAGGCGGCGCAGAGTGTGATTACCGAAGTGCGCCGTCAGTTCAAGGAGCGTCCGGGCATCATGGAAGGTACCGAAGAGCCGGATTACGCCGCCTGCGTGGACATTGTCACCGTCGGCGCGCTCAAGGCCATGGTGCTGCCCGGCTTCTTGGTGCTCGCCTTCCCGATCGGTGTCGGCGTCATCTTCAAGCAGTTGAGCGGACCCGGTGAATATTTGGGCGCCGAAGCAGTCGCCGGTTTCCTCATGATTTCGACGGTTGTCGGCATTCTCATGGCCGGCTTCCTGAACAACGGTGGCGGCGCGTGGGACAACGCCAAGAAGTACATCGAGACCGGCGCGTACGGCGGTAAAAAGTCCGAGGCGCACAAGGCGGCCGTGGTGGGTGATACGGTCGGCGACCCGTTCAAGGACACCGCGGGCCCGTCGCTGCACGTGCTGATCAAGCTGTTGTCCACGATCACGCTCGTGCTCGCCCCGATGTTCATCTGATGCTCACCTGACCGGAAACGAGATGTCGTCTTCTGTATCGTCATCGCCCGCGCCAGCCAGCAAAGGCTTTCTCGGCATAAGCTTCTCACAGTGGATCGTGATTTCGATGGTCGTCGGTCTGCTGATCGGATGGCAGGCCCCTGCGTTCTCGGCCAACCTGAAGCCCTTCGCGAACATCTTCCTGCGCATGATCAAGTCGTTGATCGTGCCGCTGCTCTTCAGCACGCTCGTGGTCGGCATCGCCGGCCACGGCGACGACATGAAGAAGGTCGGGAAGCTCGCGCTGCGTTCGATCATCTACTTCGAAATCGTGACGACCGCAGCACTGGCGATCGGCCTGATCGCAGTGAACTGGGTGAAGCCGGGTGTCGGCGTATCGATCGCAGCAACCGGTGGTGAAGAGTTCGCGGAGCTCGCCAGCAAGACACCGACCTTTGCGTCAGTGCTCGAGCACACCGTGCCGCAGAGCTTTTTCGAGGCGGCCGCGCAAAACGAAGTGTTGCAGATCGTCTTCTTCGCGATTCTGTTCGCGGTCGGTCTCTCGCGCGTGGAGGGCCCGTCCAAGAAGTTCATGATCGACTGGCTGCAGGCGTTGAGCGACGTGATGTTCAAGTTCGTCGGCATCGTGATGGCGTACGCGCCGATCGGTATCGGGGCGGCGATCGGCGTCACCGTCGGCAAGAGCGGGCTGGGCGTGATGATCAACCTCGCCAAGCTGGTGGGAACACTGTACGTCTCGCTCATCGTGTTCGTGCTGATTGTGCTGGTGCCGGTGGCGCTGATCATGCGCATCCCGGTCATGCGCTTCTGGCGTACGGTACGTGAACCGTGGCTCATCGCCTTTACCACTGCGTCCAGCGAAGCGGCATTTCCGCAGGCCATGACCGCGATGGAGAAGTTCGGTGTGCCACGCCGTATCGTGTCGTTTGTGTTGCCGACGGGATACTCGTTCAACCTCGACGGTTCCACGCTGTATCTCGCGATTGCCTCCGTTTTCGTGGCGCAGGCGGCGGGTATCGATATGCCGCTCAGTCAGCAGTTGCTGATGATGCTCACGCTTATGCTGACGTCGAAGGGGGTCGCGGCTGTACCGCGTGCATCGTTGGTGATTCTTTCCGGTGCGTTGGCGCAGTTTGGCCTGCCGCTTGAAGGGATCGCGGTCATTCTTGGTGTCGATGCGATTATGGACATGGCGCGCACCTCGGTGAACCTGATGGGTAACTGCCTCGCGACGGCGGTCATGGCGCGGTGGGAAGGGGTGTTGGAGATTCCACCCGAAGAAAACGGCGTGGTGGCCGCCTGACCCAACCGCGACCATCTGTAACAGGAAGCGCGCCCGGCAAAAGTCGGGCGCGCGTCCAGGTTATTCGACCCGCGCACAGGGGACGCGGTTAAACCACCACGCCCCAC
>JBBQSM010000080.1:0-19820 GCA_038234895.1 Gemmatimonadales bacterium | reverse complement strand
GTTCATGTTGTGCGACGTGCCCGCACCGGCCTGATACGGATCGACGATGAACTGGTCGCGATGCTGTCCGCCCAGAATTTCGTCCGCGGCAGCGATGATCGCGTCGGCGCGCTGCGCGTCGAGCCGTCCGGTTTCCTTGTGTGTCATCGCGGCCGCCTTCTTGATCCACACCTGCGCGATGACGAACGGCTCCAGCGGACGCAGTCCGCTGATGGGGAAGTTCTGTGAGGCGCGCACGGTCTGCACGCCGTAGAGCGCGTCAGCCGGAACGGCGAGTTCGCCGAGGGGATCCTTTTCGATGCGGGTGGCCATAGCGGTCACGAAGTGGCGGAGTGTGGACGGAAAGTGGAGCGTGTGTCACGACGAGCAGGACAAGCTCCGAGACAAGCTCCAAGACAAGCTCAGGGAATGCGGATCGTGGAGTCAACCGAGGTGGCGATGTGCAGCACTGTGCTCGGATCAAGCAGTGCTTCGCGTGTGCGCCACCGGGTCAATCGCAGTGAGCGCGTGCCACCGGGCGCAGCGAGGAACGGTCCGAGTGCGTTTCCGGGCAGTTCGTGGCGACCATCGTCGGCGAGTGCGCAGAAAATCTGCTCGTTCCCGAATGTCCCTGACGCTGGATTGGCGTAGCGCAGCGACAAGATGACGGCGGTGGTCGCGTCGGTGGTGGCATTCCATGTGACCACCAGTGGCGCGCCCGCCGCCGGCAACGCGATGGCGCCGGGTACGATCGGCTCGGCCAATAGCACACTGATCGACGACGCCGGATACACGCCGGCAGCACCGGGAATGTTCACCACCGCCGCGTCTCCGCTGGCGTACGTGAACGGCGAGTCAAACGGATTCGCATAACGCAGCAAGCTGGCTTGATACGGCAACACGACGGACTGCGTTCCGAACGCGAGATTGACGTTGTCCCCCGCTTTGTTGGCGCCGCGCGTCAGCGTCACGGTCGTGTCGAACGCGGCGAAGCGGCATTCATCGGTGCGTTGCAGCGCGCTGTTCGGCACGGCAGCGGTGAACGCCTCGAAAAAGATGACCGTGGCATTCGCGGGCACACTGGCGTTCGTGCCACCCTGCGCCGCGATGTTGATCGCGCCATAGCGATTGAGGGTGGGATTGGCCTGCGTCAGTTCACCGCAAGCGGACACGAGCAGCGCGCACGTCAACAGGGGCGCGAGGCGCAATCCATGCGAACGGCGGGCGCGTGTGAGCAGTTGGGACATCATGACCTGCCGATAAAGGAGGGTGCGAGATAGGGATTGGTCGCCACTTCACGACCGATGTCAGTAGAACCCCCGTGTCCCGGCAGTACCCGAGTTGCCGGTGGAAGTGCGGCCAGCCGCAGCAACGACTGCCGCATGGCACCCGGATCGCAGAGCGGAAGATCGGTCCGCCCGATCGAACCCTCAAAGAGCACGTCGCCGGAGAAGCACAGTTCATGCCCCAGCAGCGCCACATGCCCCGGCGCATGCCCCGGGACATGCCAGACAGCGAACGTGTACGCCCCGCAGGTCACCGTGTCGCCCTCGACCATCTCGACGATCGGGCCCGGCGGGTTTTCCACCTGCAATCCGAAACGCGCCGCCGCCGCTGAAGCGTTGTCGTAGAGCACCCGATCGGCGGGATGCAGGTACACCGGCACGTCGTGGAGCCTGCGGATGGCCGCCAACGCGCCCACGTGATCGAAGTGCGCGTGCGTCAGCCAAATCGCCTGCAGCGCGCAGCCCGTCGCCGCGACCGCAGCGAGCAGGCGCCCGGCCTCGTCACCCGGATCGATGAGCACCGCGAGGCCGGCGTCGGGATCGGCGAACAACCAGCAATTTTCTTGCAGCGGCCCGACGGTGAGCTGCTGCACAATCATGCGAAGCTCGATTCCGGCGATACGGGGACCGGGGCCTCTGCTGTTTCGAGCACGGGCGACTCGCCGATGCCGTGGTGCGACAACCACCGCTCCGCTTCGAGTGCGGCCATGCACCCCGTGCCCGCGGAGGTGATAGCCTGCCGGTAGTAGTCATCGATCACGTCGCCCGCCGCATACACACCCGGCACACTGGTTTCGGTACGCCACGGCGCGACCTTCACGTAGCCGTGCTCGCTCAGATCCAGCTGTCCGCCGAGGAACTTGGTGTTGGGCTTATGCCCGATCGCCACAAAAAGCCCACCCACCTCGAGCGTGCGCTCGGCCCCGGTTTGCGTGTCGGACAGACGCAGTCCCGTGATGAACTCATCGCCCAGCACGTCCGCAACCTGCGTGTTCCAGAGCACGCGGATCTTCGGATGCGACAGGACGCGGTTCGCCATGACTTTTGACGCGCGGAATGTGTCGCGGCGATGAATGATCACCACCTCCGATCCGAACTTGGTGAGATACATGGCCTCCTCCATCGCCGTATCGCCGCCGCCGACCACGGCGAGCACTTTATTGCGGTAGAACGGCATCGCCCCGTCGCACACGGCACAGGCGGAGACGCCGCCACCGGTGGTGGCCAGCTTGAGCTCATTCTTGAGCCCGAGCCACGTGGCCGCGGCACCGGTGGCGAGAACGACCGTGTGCGTCACCACCGGCGCGCTGTAGTTCGGCGTGACGATGAACGGCTTGGCGGAGAGATCGACGCGTGCCACCAACTCCGAGACCACGCGCGCGCCGTGGTGCACGGCCTGCGCCTTCATGCGCTCCATCAGGTCGGGACCGCTGATCGCTTCGGCGAATCCAGGGAAGTTCTCGACATCGGTGGTGAGCATGAGTTGGCCGCCAGGCAACTCGGTACCGACCGGCTCCCCCTCGAACACCAAGGGGTTGAGGTTCGCGCGGGACGCGTAGATCGCTGCAGTCCACGCGGCGGGACCGGACCCGATGATCACGATATTTTCAGGGCGTTCTGCACGCATATGACTTGAAGGCTGAATGTTGGAGCGCGTGGAATCGGATGGCTGGAGCCGAGTGGCATGTCGCGCGCTACGAGACCGCGAGCACGCCGAGTGCGCCATGACAGTGCGACACCGTGCCGATGAGAGCGGACACCGCGCCGGCGGCTCCCCACGCCGCGATGTCGTCATCTGCCCGAGCCAGCGCCGCCGCGTCGATCATACCGACCCCGTACGTCCGATGCACGCAGTGAAAGATAACCGGCCCACGCAGCGCGGGCGCGTCCGGGGCTTCCAGGTACGCCTGCAGCGCCACGGGCATGCTCCACGACCGCTCGCCGCGCGTCGCGGGGCAACGCGCGGGCTCAATGCAGTTCACCGGGCACTGCCACGTCGCAAAGCTCACGTAGTGCCGGCCGTCCGGCGCCGCGCGCTCCCACGGCATCGCGGGCGTGACGGCAAGTGGTTCAACGCGCACCGTACGCTCGGGCCAGCGCGCTTGCGCGCGACCGATCAGCCAGTCGAGACAGAGATGCGGCATGAGCGGAGAGGGCACCATCGCATCGGCGGCGAGCGCCGAGGCACCGGCGGCAAGCCACGTGGCGAGATACGTGTTCCAGTCGGACTGCACGACCCGCACCGGCAGACCGGTGTAGGCGCCTTCCCGCTCGCGCCGTGCGACCAGACACTCCGCGTCCCGGTCCACCACCACTACCTCGTTTGCCACGAGCGCACCGCGCGTCGCGGCGCGCGTGAGCTGTTGCGTGTACCAGGAGCCGTAGCACCCGCCGCCGATGACGACGATGCGGTTGAAGTGCAGCGCCTCGCGCGACGCCTCCGCCACGCTACCGCCAGAGATGGCGACCTCCATCGACGTGAAGCACGGTGCCGGTGACATAGGTCGCACGTACCAGGTAGTGAATGGCGTCAATGACGTCGGTGGGTGTGCCGCTGCGGGCCAGCGGCACGTCGGCGAGGAATCGCGTGAGGGCTTCGTCGGTCAGGTCGTCGGGGGCGAGCACCAAGCCCGGCGCAACGGCGTTTACCCGCAGCCGTGGTGCAACAGCAGATGCCACGGTTGCGACGAGATGCGTGAGCGCCGCCTTCGTGACCTGATGCGGAATCAGCCTCGGAAAGATCGTTTCGAACGCGAGATGATCCGACAACTGCACGATGCACCCGCCATCACGCATGACGCGCGCGGCGGCCTGCATGAGGAAGAACGGCGCACGCAGGTTGATGTCCGACGCGCGGTTCCACGTCTCCGCCGTGACCTCATCGAACGCCTGCCACTCCATCACCGACGCCGAGCTGATGACGACATCGAGCGCGCCGAACACATCCATCGTTTCGCGGATGATGCGCGCGGGGGCCGCCACGTCAGCAAGATCGGCCTGCACGACGTGCACACTGGCCCCTGACGCACGCAACTCGGTTGCGAGCACCGCCGCCTGCGCCGCGGAGCTGCCGTGATGCAGCACGATCGCATCGTCCGGTGAGGCGAAGCTGCGTGCAATTGCGGCGCCGACTCGTCGCGCACCCCCAGTCACCAGCGTGACGCGCCGCGAGGTCGGTTCGGTCATGGCGAAGACTGTGACCGCTTATGAGTTGACTGATGCACGTGCCGTGATTTTGGCATCCTGCCAGTCGAGCCACACCATCGGCACAAGCATGCCGCCGAGGCGGCGCGGCCCTTCCTGCGTGCCGTGCCAGTCCGAGCCGCCACTCGGCAACAGACCGGTCTTCTCAACGGTCTCCATGAGACGCTGCACGAGGTACGGCGGATGACTCGGGTGAAGCACCTCCACCCCATCGAGTCCCACGTCCGCCAATCGTTGCACGCGCGTGATCGTCGCCGACTCGCCGGGATGCGCCCAGACCGCCAGACCGCCCGCGCGATGCACCAACGCGATCGCATCGGCAACATCGAATCGATCCTTGGGCATGTAGGCAGGCTTGCCCCATCCCAACCACTTGTCGAAGGCTTCCCGGAAATCGCGCACCCACCCGCCCGCGACCATGGCGCGCGCGACATGCGGGCGACCGACCGCTCCCTCCGCCGCTTCGGCCAGCACGGCTGCCATGGTGACCGGAATTCCGCTCTTGTTCAGCGTGGCAACGATGCGCTCTGCGCGTACGACGCGCCCTTGCTGCAGGACGCGCAACGCATCGCGCATGGAATCCCGATCGGACAGATGCAATCCCAGCAGATGCAGTTCGTCGTCATCGAAGTGTGTGCTCAACTCGACGCCCGGCACGACGCGCACACCAAGGCGCGCGCCGGCCGCTGTCGCTTCGTCGAGCCCGTCGACCGTGTCGTGATCGGTAATTGCGATGGCGACCAGCTTCGCGTCGCGCGCCGCCTCCACCACTTTCGTGGGCGCCAACGCACCGTCCGATGCGGTCGTATGGACCTGCAGGTCCACGAACGCTGCCACAGTCGCCGCGCTGGCCTCGTCCGGTGCGTCCACCGACGTGCCGTCGGCGCCACTCACGTGCGATAGCCTGCTTCGGGTGACCGGGCACTCGGCTGCGACGTGATGAACAAGTCACGCAGCGCGCTGTCGTCGAGATCGGCGAGCGACTGCTCACGCGACCGTGCTCCGTTCGGCGAATAGCGCGTGACGCGTACTTCGCGCTCGTCGCCACGACCGGCGACAAAGATCAAGCCGAACTCGTCCCCCACGTACTGCGTCAGAAATCCTGACGGGTACACCTGCCACTCGCGTCCGTCGATCGACAGTCTGCGCGCCGGCATCTCAGCCTCCCTCTACTTCGCGCCAACTGTCCGTCGGCGCATCGTGACCGTGTGCCGCGCGCAGCACATCGTCGCTGGCGGCCTCGGTGAATTCGACGAAGCGACCGTGCTCCGTCGCGTGCTCAAAGACCCAGAAATGCGCGTGCACCGCCGAGGCGGCGGCGCGTCGCACCGGTAGAGCCGCGAGATATGCCTCGCGCTCTACCGCCTCAACCCGCCGCTCATTCATCGACAGCACACGCGACATCAGAACCCGCCGTCGGGGATCGATTCAAGGGTCTTCTTGAGATCACCCATGAAGCGATCAGCGTCCGCGCCATCCACGACGCGATGATCGAACGAGAGCGAAAAGTAGGCGCACGTGCGGATCGCGATCGTCTCCTCGCCATCCGGACCCGTGATCACCTTGGCACGCTTCTCGATGGCACCGAGGCCGAGGATTGCGGTGGTACCCACGGGGATGATCGGCGTGCCAAAGAGCGATCCGAAGACGCCGGGGTTGGTGATTGTAAACGTGGCGTCCTGTACGTCCGTCGCGCTGAGCTTTTTGCTGCGCGCCCGCGCGGCGAGATCGTTCACGGTCTTGGTGAGACCGACGAGCGACAGTTCGTCGGCGCGCTTGGCCACGGGCACAATGAGTCCGGTCGGATCAAGCGCGACCGCGATCCCAAGGTTGATCTGCTTGCGGTAGATGATGTCCGTGCCGGCGACCGAGGCGTTGAGCACGGGGTGCCGCTTGAGCTGCTGCGTGACCGCCTGCAGGATGAACGGCAGGTAGGTGCGCTTTTGCCCCGACTGCGCTTCAAATTCCGAGAGCATCCCGGCGCGGATGCGCGCGACGCGGGTCAGGTCGATTTCGAAGAATGACGTGACGTGCGCTGCCGTGTGGACGGCGAGCGTCATGTGATCGTGTGTCAGTCGACGGATCTTGGACATCGGCTCGACCGTGTCGCCGGCCCACGGCGTCGGCACGGGACCGTGCGACACGACACCGGCGGGCGCATGCATGGATGCCCCAACCGGCGCGGCCGCGGGCGCCGCCGGCGCCGCTGTGCGTCCGTCCAGAAACGCTTCGAGATCCTTGCGCGTCACCCGGCCGGCGATGCCACTGCCTTCGAGCGCGGTGATCTCCACGCCGTGCTCCGCGGCGAGCTTACGCACGAGCGGCGACGACTTGGTACGCACGCGCTCCTCGAACGAGCCGGCCAGTGCAGCCGGCGGTGCGGGCGCCGCGCTGGCCGCAATGGGCGCCGGTGCCGAGGGCGCGACCACCGAGGCGCCGCTCGGTGCCGCGGTCGTGACGGCCGCCGGTGCGGGCGTGGGTGCCGATGCGGCCGTGGCCGCCGCCGCCGCGTCCGTTTCGAGACGTGCCACGACCGTCTGAATCGCGACCGTCTGGCCTTCCGCGGTGAGTATCTCCACGAGGATGCCGGCACTCGGCGATGGAATCTCCGCGTCCACCTTGTCCGTGGAGATCTCGAACAACGCTTCGTCGCGCTTCACCGCGTCGCCCACCTTCTTGAGCCAACGGGACACGGTGCCTTCCGCGATGGATTCGCCCATCTGCGGCATGATCACGTCTATACGAGCCACACGCTCATCCTCGAGTCGAAGGACGTCCCGCCGCCAGATCCGATCGTCGATCGGCTCGCCGCAGTCGCCAGAGTGCCAAAGTGGGGAGGGACAGGGCGCCGATCACGGCGCCAAACCCGGCGAAGACGTGCCAATCACAGGCCGGAAGGCCCGCGAGCGGCTCGCATCGCGTGAAGAATCCTACTGCCTTGCCGACGAAGACGCCGGTCATGGCCCCGCTTGCTCCACCGATAAAGAAGGTGAAGCACCCCACGCCAATGTCGCGACCGACGCGATCTTCCGGCAACGGGGTGTTCGGTGTATCCGTCATGCGTCGTGTGCTATCCGTTCAAAGAAAGTCAGTAGGCCTTAGTACGCGGCGAGCCGTCGAAGTGCTCGTATCACATCTGCTGTCTGGGGCAGCACATAGTCTTCGAGGGCCGGAGCGTAGGGCAGCGGGATATCGGCCGCGGTCACGCGCAGCACCGGCGCGTCAAGCCATTCGAAACAGGTCTCGGAGACTCTCGCCGTGATTTCCCCGGCAATGCCGCCCGTGCGCGTATCCTCATGCAACACCAACAAACGATTGGTCTTCTTCACGGTCCGGTAGATCGCCGCTTCATCCATCGGCGCGATGGTACGCAGATCGATGACTTCGACGGAGAGCCCGTCTTCCGCGGCGACGATCTCCGCCGCCTCGAGCGCCTTATAGGTGGCGGCCGCGTATGTCACGATCGATACGTCGCTTCCTTCCCGGGCGACACGCGCCTGCCCGATGGGGACGAGATGATCGCCGGCCGGCATGACGTCCTTGACGCGGCGATAGAGATATTTGTGTTCGAAAAACAGGACACAATCCTCGTCGCGAATCGCGGCCTTCATCAGTCCCTTGGCGTCGGCTGCGGTCGACGGATAGACGATCTTGAGCCCGGGCGTGTGCAGAAATCCGGCTTCGGGATTCTGCGAATGAAACGGACCACCGCGCACGTACCCGCCGCTCGGACCGCGCACGACCATCGGACACGGAAGGAACGCACGATAGCGCGCCGTGGCCACATAGTTGGTCAGCATGTCGTACGCGTTCGCGATAAAGTCGATGAACTGCATCTCCACCACGGGGCGCAGGCCCATGTGCGCCGCACCAGCCGCGGCGCCCACCAGCGCGATCTCACTGATCGGCGAATCGATGACGCGCTGCTCGCCAAACTTCGCGAGCAATCCTTCCGTCACCTTGAACGCACCGCCAAACGCACCGATATCCTCGCCCAGGCAAAACACGTTCGGGTCGCGCGCCATTTCTTCGAACAGCGCTTCGCGAATCGCTTCGAGATACGTGATCTCGCCGCCGTTGGCGACAGTGAGCGCGCCTCGTGTCGCCGCGCTCATGTCCCCTTCCCTGCGTCCGCGTTCCACGTGCCCCAACTTTCCGGACGCTCGGCGCCGTAGGCATCGTCGGTTGCATCGCGACGAAACCACAACGGCTGCTCGACCGGTGGATCAGCGTACACGCCAATGAGCGCATCGAGCGCCTGCGGGGTGGGCGACGCATCGGCGATGTCGGTCGCGTCGTCGATCTCGCGAAGCACGCGTGCGTCAATCGCGGCAATCTCGTCATTGCTCACGTGCATCTCGTCGCGCAGCACGCGCAGGTAGCGATCGAGCGGATCGTTCTCCGCGGCCCAGCGTTCGATCTCGCCCGCCGGCACATACGACTGGTTGTCGTGCTCCGCGTGTCCCTTGCGACGGTAGGTCATCAATTCGATGAGCGTGACTCCACCGCCGCTGCGCGCGTGGTCGACCGCAGTCTTGGTGACATCGTAGACGGCGAGCACGTCGTTGCCATCGGCCTGCAGTCCCGGCACACCATAGCCGATGGCCTTGTCCACGAATTGCTTCGCGGCCGTCTGCTTGTGCGTCGGCGTGGAATAGGCGTAGCCGTTGTTTTCGACGATGACCACCAGGGGGCACTGCTGCACTGCTGCGAAATTGATGCCCTCGTGAAACGCGCCCGTGCTCGTCGCACCATCGCCGATGTACACGAGGCCGACGCGCGCCTCGCCCCGCATCTTGAACGAGAGCGTGACGCCCGCCATCACGGGCACCATGTCGCCCAACGGCGAAATCTGTCCGAGAAATCCGCGCGTCTCGCCGGCCGCCCCGATATCGCCGAAGTGGATGTTCAGCTCACGGCCACGCGTGGGTGAATCGGCCTTGGCCATGTACTGTTTGAGCACTTCGACCGGCGTGGCTCCCTTCACCAGCATCGCGCCGAGATTGCGAATGAGCGGCGACATCACGTCGCGCTGCTCGAGTGCGAAGCAACTCCCGACGGCATCCGCCTCCTGCCCCAGCGACCGGAAGAGACCGCCCACAACTTTGGTCTGTCGGTAGAGATTGACCAGCCGCTCCTCGAGCTGCCGCGTCAATCGCATCCAGTAATACAGGGCCAGCTTCTGCTCGCGGGTCAGCGCGTCGCTCGGCCGTGCTGTGGTGCCGCGTGCCGCGCGAACCCGGGCCATCAGTATCCGGCCTCGATGCGATGTCGCGGATCGGCGGTGCGGTGCAGCGCGACGAAGAATTTCTTTACGTTCTTGTCGAGCCGACTCTCGCCAACCTGGTCGGTGTCCGCCTCGACCAGCGTGTAGTGCCCACCGTCCATGCGCACGGTGAGCTTCATTGCACCGAGAGCGCCGGCAAAGGCGCGCGCGCGCGCATCACCGCTCTGTCGCTCCAGTCCCAGCGGCGAAAAAAACTGGTCTGCCGTGGACAGGACGACGTCAGGGGTGAGCGTCGTCCGATGGAAATGGCGCAAACTCAGGGCTCCTTCTTGGGCGGGGCGACTGGGGCTGGCGCCTCAGGTGCCCGCGTGGACTGCGGGGTGCGAATGTTGCCCGGCTCGTCAGCGGCCTGGATATCCTGCGTCCAGTCCTGCGTGCGCTGCAGCGCCTGCGTGGAGTCACGCCGGAATTGCAGACTCATCGCCCACATCCCGGCGGTGACAAACATCAGGTTCGTACGGTAGGTGCCCAGTTCGTCGATCTCCTCGAGACCGTTCGCCACCGTTTTCTGGTCACGATTGGTGGCAAAGACGCGTCCCTGCCCGCCCTGAATGGGCGTACCCGTTTTGAGATCGTGCACCACGACCCGCCAGTACGTCGGCTCAAGCGCACGCGTGGGCGTCACTTCTGGAGACACCCGGATCGTGAAGTCATCTGTCGTGAATCGCAATTCCCGCTTGGTCGGCGTGCTGGAACCGCACCCCGCCAATATCGTGGTCGCGGCGAACAGCCCGCTCGCGAACAGACGGGAATACCGAGACGACGCCCGACGAAGCCCACGCGTGCGCTGTTCCATTATTGGTAGTACTCGAGCCCGAGGTGGGTGATCTGCTCCTCACCCATCAGGTGACGGAGCGTGTTCTTCAGCTTGGTCTGCTGAATGAAAAGATCGTGTTCAGGCTGCAACCCCGCAGCGGTCTGCGGCGACTTGTAATAAAAGCTTAACCATTCCTGAATCCCCTTCATGCCGGCGCGCATCGCGAAGTCGCTGAACAGCGCGAGGTCGAGCACGATGGGTGCGGCCAGGATGGAATCACGGCAGAGGAAGTTGACCTTGATCTGCATCGGATAGCCGAGCCATCCCTTGATGTCGATGTTGTCCCAGCCTTCCTTGTTGTCGCCGCGCGGCGGGTAGTAGTTGATGCGCACGACGTGCGAAAAGCCCTTGTACAATTCCGGATACATTTCCGGCTGCAGAATATTGTGCAACACCGACAGCTTGGACTCTTCCTTCGTCTTGAACGACGCCGGATCGTCGAGCACTTCGCCGTCGCGGTTGCCGAGAATGTTCGTGGAATACCACCCTTCGAGACCAAGCATGCGCGCCTTGAGCCCGGGCGCGATGATCGTCTTCATCCACGTCTGACCGGTCTTGAAATCCTTACCCGAGATCGGCACGCCCTTCTGGGTGGCGAGCTCAATGAGCGCGGGGAAGTCGGCCGACAGGTTCGGCGCACCATTGCAATACGGAATGCCTTCCATGATCGCGGCGTATGCGTACAGCATGCTCGGCGCGATCGCCGGATCGTTCGCTTCCATGGCCGCTTCGAACGCTTCGATCGTCTGATGCTGCGGGCCGGCGACAATGAAGATTTCCGTCGAACCGCACCACACCATCGCACCACGCGACGCACCGCTGGAGGCCATGAAGTTGCGGATGTCGGCGCGCAGCTGCTCAGCGAGATCGCGTTTCGTCGGTCCCGTCTTCACGTTCGTGCCGTTGATCCGGGTCACGTAGTGATTCTCGAACACAGCCGGCATCGGCTTGATGCTCTTCATGAAGTCGGCGATCGGCTCCAGATCGGCCTTCTCCAGCACCCCGGCCTTGGTCGCAGCCGTGAACGCATCGTCGTGGAACGGGTCCCACGCAGCGAACACGATATCGTCGAGCGTGGCAAGCGGCACGAAGTCGCGGATCAGCGGGCTACGCGATTCCGTGCGCTTCCCCAGACGGATCGTCGCCATCTGCGTGAGCGAGCCGATGGGCACCGACAGACCGCGACGGACGCGCTCCACTCCGGCCATGAGCGTGGTCGACACCGCACCAAGTCCGGGGGTGAAGATGGCAAGCTTGCCAGAAGCGGGGGCGATCGGCGCGGCGTCGCCGCGAGTGGTATCGGTCACTGGGTGGACTCTCCCTGAGAGGTCGTGCGGTAGACGTAGAGCATGCGCTGGATGGCCGTGATCCAAGCGGTCACGGAGAGCAGCGTCACGATGAAGGCCAGCACCCAGCCGTTGAGGGCCAGGCCGAAGAATGCCTGCGGCGCGGACAACAGCGTCACGCGTTCGGGCCGCTGGAGCAATCCTACTTTTGCGTCGAGGCCGAGGCTTTCGGCACGGGCGCGGGTGTACGATGTCAGAAATGTGCCGATCAGCCCCATCAGCGTGATGGTAAGCAGAATCGGATTGGCGTGCACCGGACTCGTTGCGTAAAAGATGACCAGTCCGCCAAGCACCGCACCGTCCGCCACGCGATCAAGCGTGGAGTCATAGAAGGCGCCGAACACCGTGCTGCGCCCGGTGCGACGAGCGACCGTGCCGTCAAGCACGTCGAAGAGTGCGGTGAGTCCGAAAAACCAGCCGGCCGTCCGGATATGTCCACTGGCAAAGATGCCGCCCGCGATCACGGTGCAAATGGTGCCGACGGTCGTGATCGTGTTGGGATGGACACGACGGCGCACAAGCCAGTCGGCGACGGGCTCGATCACCCGCAGGTAGCCGCGCTGGATTGCGCTCCAAAGTGCTTGCATCGAGGCGGACGCTGGGAAGTAGGGACCGGAAGCGCGTCCGGACGGCGCAGTGGCCGTCCGGACGAACGGCCGGACGAACTGTCCAACCGCGGGAGGTTGTAGCCCTACAAAGCTAGGACCGACCGCTCTTTAGCGGTAGAGATAGAAGCGACGCACATCGCGTTCAAAGGCGACCAGCGCGGTCAACTGGCGATCCATGACGGCGTCCGGATCCGCTCCGCCCTGAATAGCCTCGCGCACTTGTGTGGAACCGATGCGCAGGTCGAATCCTCTCGCGTTGATGGTCAGCGAGTCCTTGTTCAGCCGCGTCAGCGCCCAGAGGAGTGCCGCGCCGACACGAGCCGGCTGTACCAGGACGCGGTCGGTGACCTCAATCCGCACGCCGGGAATGGCGCGATCGGCATACTTCCCGTCGCCGGGCTGTTTGGGGGTGAAACGTTCAGCCTTGAACCGCACTCCCGTGAGCGAGAGGTCCTCGAGCAGACGGGCGAGCGTATCGGCCCGGAGCCACGGGGCCCCGATCCGCTGAAAGGGTTCGTCGGTGCCACGCCCGACCGAGACGTTCGAGGACTCGAATGGCACCAACGCCGGATACAGCAATGCGCTGGTGAGATTGGGAAGGTTCGGCGACGGACGGACCCACGGCAGGTCGGTCTGGTCGAACCACATGGCCCGACGCCAGTATTTCATAGGCACGACCGTCAACCGTGTCGTCAGCTGCAGCTGCGACTGGAACAGCCGCGCCATCTCGCCCTTGGTCAATCCATGGCGCAGCGGGAGCGGAAACAGAGCGAACCCGTTCGCTGGCTTGGCGGCCGTCGGCTCGTCGGCGTTGGCCAGAGCCGAATCGAGTATCGCCCCTTCCGCTCGCTCCCCGCCGAGCGGGTTCGGTCGATCGAGCACCAACACGGGGATTCCGCGCCGCGCTCCAGCCCGCATCGAGTACAGCATCACCCCCACGTAGGTCCACGTGCGCGTCCCGATGTCCTGCAGGTCGACCACCAGCACGTCGATGTCCTTGAGCAGGCTATCCGGCGGTGGAATGGTCGATCGC
Source organism: Gemmatimonadales bacterium (assembly GCA_038234895.1). Taxonomy (GTDB): domain Bacteria; phylum Gemmatimonadota; class Gemmatimonadetes; order Gemmatimonadales; family Gemmatimonadaceae; genus Gemmatimonas. The sequence goes on along the minus strand of JBBQSM010000080.1, from coordinate 6,260 downwards.
TGATACAGCGAATGGACGGTGAGACCGGTTTTCGCGTCGATCTCGTCGCTGAGGTCGGTACGATCAGCGGTTCCCGCGGCTCCGTGTTCCGGCGCGAACAGTCGAACGAGCGTGACATTGGCTGCCTTCGCCCGCGGATCGCTTGCGAGCAGATCGATCGAGCGGCGTCCCTTCTCATCGATGCCGGTGTGGTTCGTCACAAGGGCAATACGCTTGCCCCGCACGAGCCCGATGCTATCGTCCAACAGCACCGAGATCCCAGGCTTCACCTTGCGGTTGCCGCGAAACGGCATCCCGTCCGGCCCTTCCTCAGGGTCGGGTCGATTGTCCGGTCGATTGTTGCCGGCGCAGGCGGCAGCGCCGAACGTCAGTGCCGCGGCACATACGCCGGTCAGCACGCGTCGCAGCAGCCGATCGCCCGCCGTCACCACGGTGCGCGACGTCCGCACGGATCTTCCCCGCTCGCCTTCGAGATGCTTCACGCGCTCCTCCCAGAGAAACCTGTACGCCATCGCGGCGCACAGGAACAACATGTCGGCGAACACCACACTCTTCGCACTCCCTACGTGACCCCACGATCACGCGCTCTACACGTCGTTCGAAACAGTCTTGCGGGCATTGTCGCGCTCAGTGCACTCCTCAGCTATCCAAGCGCGGCGCAGACTACGACCACGCCTCCTGCGACCTCGCCACCATCGACCCGCAGCGCGCGTCGTGCGCCCGCGCCCGGGCCGCTCTCGCTGGATCCGAACGTCTCCCTTCCCGCGGCGCACCGCCGTTGGATTGATAGCACACTGGCCTCGCTCACCCTGCGGGAGCGGGTCGCCCAGATGGTCATGGTGTGGGTCCTCGGAGACTACACGAACGCACGCGAACCGGGCTTTCTCAAGATCGTAGAGCAAGTGGAGCGCGATGGAATTGGTGGCCTTGTCATGTCGCTTGGCTCGCCGATCGAAGTGGCCGCCAAAGTGAACTACCTGCAGGGCCGCGCCAAGGTCCCGCTGCTTGTCGGCAGTGACGTCGAACCAGGTCTCGGACGACTCGAGGGTGGCTACTTCTCGCAGACCTATCCGAGCGGCGGAACCGCAACGGTCCTGCCGAGTCAAATGGCGATCGGCGCGACCGGACGGGTCGAGGACGCCGAGGACGCGGGCCGCATCACCGGCACGGAGTCGCTGGCGATCGGCATTCACATGGCGTTCGCGCCGGTCGTGGACGTGAATAACAATCCGTTCAACCCGGTCATTAACGTTCGTTCGTTCGGCGAAGATCCGCGTCTGGTGTCGGAGATGGCTGCCGCCTTTGTACGCGGTGTCCAGTCGGCCGGCGCCGCCGCTACGGCCAAACACTTTCCCGGCCACGGCGACACGGACACCGATTCGCATCTCGGTCTGCCCGTCATCCCTGTGCCCCGCGCCCGTCTCGACACGGTTGAATTATTGCCGTTTGCCGCAGCAATCCGCGGAGGCATCGCTGGTATGATGACGGCGCACATCGCGCTGCCGGTCGCCTACGGCGACAGCGTTCCCGCCACGCTCTCACCACGCGTGCTGCAGGGACTGCTGCGCGATTCGCTGGCCTTCCGCGGTCTCACCGTTACCGACGCGATGACGATGAATGGCATCGCCAAGGGGTACGGTGCGGAAGAGAGCTCGCTCCGCGCCGTGGAGGCGGGCAATGACATTCTGCTCATGCCGCCTGATGTCACCACGGCGATCGAGGCCGTCGTGGCCGCTGTAAACAGCGGACGCATCGCGCCCGCCCGTATCGATGCGAGTGTGCGCCGGATTCTCGAGCTCAAGCTGCGCACCGGTGCGATTGCGCGACCGATCGTGTCGCTGGACGCGCTGCGCGATTCGGTCGCCACCCCGGCCCATTGGGCAACCGCCAACGGCATTGCCGAGCGCGCCATCACTCTGCTGCGCGACAGTGCGTCGCTCGTGCCGGTAGCGGGGTCTGCCAGCGTGCTTCTGGTGACCTACGCGGCGGAAGGCGAAGTGGCCGCCGGTGCCGCGTTCAGCGCAGAGATGCGTCGGCAGGGCGGTCGCGTACGAAGCACGCGGCTGTCGCCGCAGTCGAGCCAGGCGAACCTCGACTCACTGGTGCGTCTCAGCGAAAGTGTGGAGCGCGTCGTGGTGTACACATACACGCGCACGCTCGAAGGCGAAGGACGGCTGGCTATTCCCGCACCGATCGCGGCGTTTGTCGAGCAGCTGGCGGCGACCGGAAAGTTGCTGGTGGTCGCGGGCGGCAATCCGTACCAGTTGCGGCAGATGCCCCAGGCAACCACCTATATGGTCACCTACGGTCGCGGCGAAGCGCTCGAGCGCGCCGCCGCGCGGGCACTGTTCGGCGCGGCACCGATCACCGGCCGGATCCCGGTGACGTTGCCCGGCTTTTTCTCCAGGGGAGACGGTCTGATGCGCGAGTTGCGGGGAGCCCGATGAACATCAATCTGCGAGTCATCGCGCGCGGCCTGACGGTTGCGATCGTCGCGGGCGCCACGCTGCTGGGGGGCGCTTGCGCGCGAGCCCGGGCGGAGCGTCCCGCAGCGTCACGGGCGGCCTCGTTTCCGGAGGCGACGATCGTCGCACTGCGCGACACGTTGCGCGGCGTACTTGATCAGGCGATCGCCGACGGCGCGTTTCCGGGCGCCTATGCCGCCGTGGGCACGGCCGACGGCGTCCTGGCCGAGTACGGCGTGGGCCGGCTGGACGAGGCCGATCTGACACGCCCGAGCGCGACCACCGTCTGGGATCTGGCGTCGCTGACGAAGGTTGTCAGCACCACGTCGGCCGTGCTGCAGCTGGTGGGAGACGGGCGCGTCGCACTCGACTCTCCCGCCGTGCGATATCTGCCCGAGTGGACGGCGCCGGGGAGTGCGCAGGTGACCGTGCGCCACCTACTCACCCACACCGCCGGTTTGCCGGCCTGGCGACCGTTCTACAAAGAGTCAGCCACGGCGGAAGAAGCGATTGGGCAACTGTTCGCCACCGCGCCAGACACGGCGGCCGGCGCGCGGTTCCTGTATAGCGATCTTGGGTTCATGCTTCTGGGCAAACTCGTCGAGCGGGTCTCCGGCGAGAAGCTGGCACCGTTCGTGAGCGCTCGGATCTTCGCACCGTTGGGAATGCGCGACACGCGGTTCCTGCCTCCAGCCGATTGGAGGAGCCGGATCGCACCGACTGAGCAGGATCCGTGGCGCCAACGGAAATTGCGCGGTGAAGTGCACGACGAGAATGCATCGCGGGTAGGCGGGGTCTCCGGCCACGCTGGGCTCTTTTCGACCGGACAGGACCTGGCGCGTTTCGCCCGTATGTACCTGAACCGCGGTACCCTCGACGGCGTGCGGGTATTCGACGCGGCGACGGTCGCGCAGTTCACAAAGGTGCAGGACACCACCATTTCGCGTCGCGCGCTTGGATGGGAGACGCCGACGGGCGGCAATTCGGCCGGACGGCGCATGTCGTCCGCCGCATTCGGGCACACCGGCTTCACCGGCACCTCGCTGTGGATGGATCCGTCGCGAGGCGTCTTCGTCATTTTGTTGACCAATCGCGTGAACCCGACACGTACCAACCTGAAGATCGGCCGGGTGCGCACGGCAGTCGCCGACGCGGCACTGAGTGTGCTGTCCGGCGCGACGGGCGGGACCCGTTGACGCGGTGCGCGGGTACTTTCTTGAAGGGGAGCGATCTACTCGCTATTTTACGCAGGTGACTGACACGACACCGGAGAGCCGGGTTGCCGCGCGGTGCGGACACGGGAACCGGTGCGTTCCATCAGGCCGCCATTCAAACGGCCGTTTCGGAGAGCAGCAATGAGCACGATGCAGCAGCCAGAGGTCATGGTGGTCATCACGCCGGTCGCCGGGGCCGAAGTTCTGAAGTTCATGGAAGCCGAAGGGGTAACCGCCGAGCAGGGAGGTCTGCGGGTGTCGGTCATGCCCGGAGGCTGCAGCGGCTTCAAGTACGGCTTGGTCATCGAGGACAAGAGCGCCGACGACGATCTGATCGTGGAGCACGAGGGGTTCAAGGTGTTCGTGGATCCGTTCTCAGCGCAGTATCTTTCCGGTACGGTCATCGACTACGTGACCTCCATGCAGGGTTCCGGTTTCACGTTCAAGAACCCGCAGTCCACGGGCGGTTGCGGCTGCGGAAGTTCGTTCTCCGCTTGATCCTGACGGCGCCATTGCCGGCGCCCCATACCACGATTCCGTCATGAGTTCTCAGGCTACCGGTTCATCGGAGCCCTCGCAGTTCACGCTGGCCCGCGCTCTCGATCCGAGTCGCGGGCTTTTGCGTACCGAGGGACCGCAATTCGTGCATCCCGACGCGGCGTCGCATGCACGCGAACGCATTCCCACCGTCATCGTCAGCGATCACGAAGCGCTGGCCCGTTTGGTAGCCGGTCGCATTGCGTCGCTCATTCGCGAGCGCACCGCGACACAGCGTCCGCTCGTGCTTGGATTGGCGACCGGCTCCACACCGATCGGTGTGTACCGCGAATTGATCCGGCTGCATCACGACGAGCAGTTGAGTTTCGCGCACGTGGTGACGTTCAATCTCGACGAGTACTGGCCGATGCCCCCGGAGCGCATCCACTCCTACCATCGCTTCATGTGGGAGAATCTCTTTTCGCAGGTGGACATCAATCCGTCGAATGTGCACCTGCTCGACGGCACGCTGGCGCGCACCGATATCGACGCGGCCTGTCGCGCCTACGAGGCAGCGATCGCGGCGGCGGGCGGCATTGATTTCCAGTTGCTCGGCATCGGCAAGACCGGTCATATCGGGTTCAACGAGCCTGGGTCCGGCGAAACCAGCCGCACGCGTCTGATTCATCTCGATCATGTCACGCGGCGCGATGCCTCGGCCGATTTCTTCGGCGAAGAGAACGTCCCGCGCGAAGCGATCACGATGGGGATTGCGACGATTCTCGGCGCACGCGAGATCGCAATCTTGGCGACCGGCGAACACAAGTCCGGTGTGGTCCGGCGCGCTGTCGAGGGCGAGATCGACCGGGACGTCGCGGCGACGTTTCTGCAGCGACATCCGGCGACGACGTTTTATGTGGATGAGTCGGCGGCCGTGGATCTCACGCGCGTCGCGACGCCGTGGCTACTCGACGAGGTGGCGTGGGATGATGCACTCGAACTGCGCGCAGTGACGTGGCTCGCGGCGACGACCGGCAAGGCCATTCTCAAGCTCACGCAGCAGGACTATGCGACGCATCAGTTGACATCGCTGGTGGCACGTCACGGGTCGCCGGGCGCGGTGAACGGGCTCGTATTCAATGTGCTCGGCGCCAAGATCCGCGGCAAAAGCAAGCTGCCCCGTGAACAGCGTGTAATCTGCTTCTCGCCGCACCCCGACGACGATGTGATTTCGATGGGCGGCATTCTGCGCAAGTTCGTCGAGAACGAGAACGACATCACGGTCGCGTACATGACGAGTGGCAACATTGCCGTCTTCGATCATGACGTGCGTCGCTACATGGACTTTCTCGAGCGGCTCGATCGCGAGCGCATCGGCGACGGCAGCGCGGTGCGCACGCTGGCCGACACCGTGCACCGGTTTCTCGAGTCGAAGCACGCGGGGCAGGTCGACATCCCCGAAGTGCAGGACATCAAGCGCATTATCCGGGAATCGGAAGCGGTGAGCGGCATCGAAGTGATGGGGCTGGATCGCAGTCACGCGCGCTTTCTCAACCTGCCCTTCTACCAGACCGGCAAGGTGCGCAAGGATCCGATCGGTCCGGCCGATGTGATGATCGTGGCCGACCTGCTCCGCGAGCTGAAGCCCGAGATCGTGTTCGTGGCGGGCGATCTTTCCGATCCGCACGGCACGCATCGCATGTGCAAGGAAGCGATCGACGCGGCGCTGGTGGAAGTGTACGGTGCGGATGCGTCGGCGCCGGACCGGCCGGAGGTATGGCTGTACCGCGGAGCCTGGCAGGAGTGGCCGGTGACCGAAGCGACGACGCTCGTGCCGCTGTCGCAGGAGGAGCTGACGCTCAAGATTCAGGCGATTTTCAAGCACCAGTCCCAGAAGGACTCCGCGCCGTTTCCCGGTCAGGATGAACGCGAGTTCTGGCAGCGTGTGGAGCAGCGCAACAAAGCCACCTCGGCGCAACTCGACCGTCTCGGACTGGCGGAGTACTTCGCCATGGAAGCGTATGTCATCGTTTGATCGCACGGCGTGCGGAGTGGTGTCGTGAGCGGCGGGTTCACCGCGATCGACTGGGTCGTCCTCATCGTC
>JBBQSM010000079.1:0-19834 GCA_038234895.1 Gemmatimonadales bacterium | reverse complement strand
GATGGCGCCAGCGACGATCAGCGCCGACCGACTGCTCGCGCAATTGAAAGCCGAGCGACGCACGATGGCCATTTTGGGCGACGAGTACGGCGGGACCGCAGGACTCGTCTCGATCGACAACATTCTCGATGATCTGATCGGAGATATCGGCGACGAGTTTCGCGCGAACGCATCGGTGCCCGAGCCGCTCCCCGACGGACGCGTTCGGCTACCCGGATCGCTCCCCGTGGACGATGCGGCGGCGTGGACGCGCGTACACTGGAACCACGAGGCGACGACGGTCGGCGGTCTGGTGATGGAGCGGTTGTCCCGCGTGCCGGTGCCGGGAGACCGTCTGCTGATCGAGGGCGTGCAGGTGGAGGTCGAAGCAGTGATCCGCCGCGTGGTGCACAGCGTGCTGGTGACGCCAATGGCGAGCGCCGAGCAGGACCTGATACCCCCGGCAGAGACGTCGAATGATTGACGCGCTCCTGCCAACCGCAATCATCACGCTGCTGATCCTGCTCAACGGCTTTTTCGTGGCCGCAGAGTTCGCGATCGTCGGAGCGCCACGTCCATCGATTGCACGGCGCGCGAGCGAGGGAAACAGCCGCGCGAAGTTGGTCAGTGGCATTCTGAACGATCCGCGCGAGCAGGACCGCTTCATCGCCACGGCGCAGCTGGGCATCACGTTGGCCAGCCTCGGGCTTGGCATGTACGGCGAGCACCTGCTGGCGGAGTGGCTGGCCGGACTCTTCGAGTCGCTCGGCGCCGGCCGGTGGATCGCCGCGCACACGCTGGGCAGCATTGTCGCGATCGGCGTACTCACCTACTTCCACATCGTTGTCGGCGAGATGGTGCCCAAGTCGATCGCGCTGCAGCGCGCCGAGGCGACGGTACTCTGGATTGCGCCGCTGATGCGTGCGTTACAGTTCGTCGCCTTTCCGCTCATCGTCGTTCTCAACGGCATCGGCAACGGCGTACTGCGCGCACTCGGTGTGCGGCGCGACGCGCGGTCGCTCGAGTACTACCAGACGCCCGACGAGCTCGCGTATCTCGTGCACGAGTCGCAGGAAGGCGGACTGCTGCGCAGCGAGCCGGCGCGCGTCGTCGCCGAATTGCTCGACTTTGGCGAACTGACGGCGGGCGAAGTCATGGTGCCGCGTGTGCGCGTGGTCGCCATACCGCTTGCCGCCACTGCCGCCGACCTGCGCCGGATACTTCTGGAGCGCCCGTTCACGCGCTATCCCGTAATCGACGGGAGTGTCGATCGCGTGGTCGGCATGCTGCACGTGAAGGATATCTTACGCCACCTCTCGGCCGGCACCCTGCCTACACGGGAGCAGGTCCGCCCGGTGCCGTATGTGCCCGCATCGGCGTCGGTCGATCGGCTCATGGCCGCCATGCGCACGCACCACTCCCAGATGGCCGTCGTGCTGGACGAACATGGTGGCACCGCCGGGCTGGTCACCTCGGAAGACCTCTTCGAGGAGATCGTCGGCGAAGTGGGGGACGATGGCGTGGCCCTGCCTCAGGTGCACGCGATGCAGGACGGCGTGATTGCCGCCTCCGGCCTCACCCGCCTCGAGACATTGGGCGACGCGCTCGGTCTCGAGTTCTCACATGACGATGTCGATTCCGTGAGCGGCTTGGTGCTCGCCTTGCTGGGCCGCCCACCAAAAGTCGGGGACGTGGTGCGGTACGATGGGGTCCGCATCGAGGTGCGCACCATCGCCGGTCACGGGGTGGGACGGATCCAGGCACAGCGCGACGGGTAGCGCAGGCGCATTCACCCGAACTCGTGTGCCGTGCCCGTTGTGGTGTCCGGTGACGAGCTATGTGATTCGCCGCGCGCCACCCGCAACCGCACGCTGAAGAAGTCATACAGCACGCGACAAACGGCGAGCACGGGCACAGCGAATACGATTCCGGCAATGCCGCCCAACTCGCCTCCGGCAATGACCGCCAGAAACACCAGAATGGGATGCACGCGCACGGCCTGACTTTGCAGGCGTGGAGTGAGCACGTTCCCCTCGAGCTGTTGAATGAGCAGAAAGAGCACCGCGGTGAGAATCGCCGTGGTCGGTGAGATCGTCAGCGCCAGCAGCACCGCCGGTATCGCGCCGATCCACGCCCCGAGAAACGGCACCAGCGCCGTGATGGCCACCCACGCGCCGAGCAACAGCGCGTAGGGGACGCCCAGCAGCGCCAGCGCGACGGCCGACAGGACGCCCTGGGCCGCCAGCGAGATGGCGAGCCCGCCGAGGTAGCGCGCCAGCGTGTCACCAAAGGCGGTCCATAGCGCCTGCACGTCCGCGCGATACCTGTGCGGCGCGGCCCGCAGCACGCGCGCGTGCATGGTGCGCGAATCGGCGAGCAGATACGCCGCGATGAATACCATGCCGAAGAGTGCGACCACGGTGTTCAGCGCTCCAGATACGACTCCGCCCAGACTACCCACCAGTCGGCGCGCCAATCCCTGCACCCCCGCCAACAGATTCTGCTGCAGCTTGTCAACGAATCGCTCGCGCGACGCGGGAAGCAGTCCCCGTTCAGCCAAGCCATCGAGCATCGAGGGCAGCCGGGTATCGAGCTGCTTGGCGAGGCTCGGCGCGGCGTCGGCCAAAGCGCCCAACTGGTCCACCAGCACCGGCACCAGTCCCGCGATGATCAGTGCCAGCAGTGCGACCAGTCCCGTGAACGACAGTGCGATCGCGAACGACCGGCGCATGATCTTCTCAAGCAGCCGTACGGGAAAAGAGAGCACCAGTGCGAGGGCGCCGCCGCCGACGAACAGCGAGAGAATGCTCGGCGCCTGCCAGATCAGGAGCACGAACAGCAGTGCCGCCGCAATCAGTAGCCAGCGGCGCGTGTTCGGCGAAATGACGATCGGCGTCGGGTCGTTCTCAACGGCAGAGGACGCGGCCGGTGCGTCGTCGCTGGACGAGCGGGATGGGGACGACTGAGGTGGCATCTCGAGGGGAGCAGGATTGGACGGGGACCGAATGGTCGAACACGAGTGAGGGGACATCGTGCATACACCGTCGAGTGGCAAAATCTGCGCCCAACAGGCAGAATTGGCTCGTGCAAACCTCATACTCCCCGGGCAGCCCGTTACGGGTGCCGCCGCGCGACTGGTTCCGCCCAGCGCAGACCCTGCGCCTCGTTGCCGTCGTTCTGTTCTTGCTTGCGACGTTCAACAGGGTTGCCTCCGCGCAACGCACCGCCAATGCGCCGGCCAAACTCGACGCCGCGGTCGCCGACTCCTTCGCCCGCGCCGCTCGCGCACGCCGACTGCCCGAGGCGCAACCGCAGCGTATCACGGTGCCGCCTACGATCGATGGCGTGCTGGACGAAGAGATGTGGCGCAGCGGTGCTCCCATCAGTGACTTCGTGCAGCGAGAGTTGAATGAGGGTGTGCCCGCGAGCGAGCGAACCGAAGTCCGGATCGCCACCGACGGCATCTACCTCTATGTTGGCGCGCGCATGTTCGACCGCGAGCCGCAACTGATTGTGCCCGGTGAAAAGATCCGCGATGTGCAGCTGGCCAACAGCGATCACGTCGCGCTCATCTTTGACACGTTTCTCGACCGGCAGAACGGATTTGTGTTTGCCACGACGCCAGCCGGCATCGAATACGACGGGCAAGTTATTCGCGAAGGCGAAGGCGGTGGCGCCGCCGTGGCCGGTCAGAATCGCATGCAAGCCGGATCGATGGGTGGTTTCAACGTGAACTGGGACGCCAGCTGGAGCGTGGCCACCCGCATCGACTCCCTCGGCTGGACCGCAGAGTTTCGCATCCCCTTCTCCACGCTGCGCTATCAGGCCGGCAGTGGAGAGCAGACGTGGGGACTGAACGTATCGCGGCTCATCCGTCGCAAGAACGAAGAGCTGTACTGGTCGTTCATTCCGCGCCAGTTCAATCTCTATCGACTGTCGATGGCCGGCATGCTCACCAACCTGACCGTGCCGACACGCCGCATTCAGACGATTACGCCGTATGTGCTTTCGTCGGCGCAACGCACGTACCCCAATCAGGTGGCCTCGACCCGCTATCCGAGCGAAGTGGGCGGCGAGATCAAGTACGGCGTCACACCGTCGCTCACGCTCGATCTCACCTACAACACCGACTTTGCGCAAGTCGAGGTGGACGACCAGCGCGTCAATCTCACGCGCTTCCCGATTTTCTTCCCGGAAAAGCGACCGTTTTTCCTCGAGAATGCCGGCACATTTTCCGCCGGCACCCCGCAGGCGGTCGATCTCTTTTTCACACGGCGCATCGGCATCTCGGAGAACGGAACGCCGCAAAAGATTCTTGGCGGTGGTCGGCTGTCGGGTCGCGTGGGCGGCACGACGGTCGGCCTGCTGCAGATGGTCACCGACGCGCCGGACGAAACGAGCGACGGGCAGTCATACACCGTGGGGCGCGTGGTGCGCGAGCTCTCACGCCGCTCACGCATCGGCGCGATGGCCGTGCAACGACTGTCCACGGCCGATGGAACCGATGTCAACCGTACGTTCGCGCTCGACGGCCGGCTCGGACTTGGGCAACGCTGGACCAGCGACCTGTGGGCCGCCACGACGACCACGCCGGGGCGCACCGGTGATGCCAACGCCTTCAGCGGACGCCTTGCGTATCAGACCAACGTGTGGAATCACAACGCGCGTGTGGCACAGATTGGCGAGGACTTCAATCCGGAAGTCGGGTTCATGAGCCGCCCCGGGGGCTACCGCGCGTACGACGTGTCGCTCATGCGCCTGGTGCGCAAGCCGGAGTGGGAGTGGTTCCGTCAATGGAATCCGCACGTGAGCTACCGCGGTTTCGTTGGCTTGCAGGACGATTTCTACCAGACAGGCTACTGGCATCTCGATCTCACGGAAATCGAATTCGCAAACAGCTCGCGCTTCGGGCCGGAGTACAACATCTCCCACGAAGGCTTGCAACGGCCGTTCGAGATCGCACCGGGCGTTGTGCTGCCGGCCGGCTCGTACGACTGGGGTACGCTTGGCTTCGACTACCAGACCGACCCGAGCGAGAACCTGTGGGTGAACGGCCGCTTCGATGTGGGCGAGTTCTGGACCGGCCGCCGAACCGGCGGCAGCGGCACACTCACACTGCGTCGCGGCGCCACGTTCTCCGGCTCTCTCACCGCCGACTACAACGATGTGCGTCTGCCGCAGGGCAATTTCATCCGATCGCTACAGGCCGTCCGGCTCAACTACTTCTTCTCGCCGCGCATCTTCGTCCAAACGCTCACGCAGTACAACAATCAGGCGAGCATCTGGTCGGCCAACGTACGCTTCGGCTGGCTGAACACGGCCGGCACCGGATTGTTCGTGGTATTGAACGACGGCCGCGAAGCGAACGGGTTCTTCGATTGGGTACGCCCGCAGCAGCGGACCGTATTCGTCAAGTTCACACGCCAGTTTGGCACGAGCGGGTGAGCATTCTCGACCACGACGACCTTGGGGCGTTCTGTCGGCACACGCATGTCGCCGTGGCCGGCGCGCCCGATGGTGCGCTGGCCGGCCTCTCCTTCGGGCTCAAGGATATTTTCGATGTGGCCGGGCACCGAACCGGCTTCGGCAACCCGGACTGGCTGAGCACGCACCCGCCGGCCGCACACCATGCCTCGGTGCTCACTCGGTTGCTGGCCGCGGGCGCAACGATGGTTGGCAAGACGCACACCGAAGAAATGGCGTTCAGTCTGACCGGCGAGAACGCGCACTACGGCACGCCGATCAATCCCGCCGCGCGCGATCGTGTCCCCGGCGGATCGTCCAGCGGGTCAGCGTCGGCGGTGGCAGGCGGGCTGGTGGACTTCGCCATTGGGAGCGACACCGGTGGCTCCGTACGCGCACCGGCCAGCTTCTGCGGCATCTACGGTATCCGGCCGACCCACGGACGTATCGCCCTCGATGGAGTGTGCCCGCTCGCTCCGGTCTTTGACACGTGCGGCTGGTTCGCACGCGACGCGGAGCTGCTTTCACGCATCGGCGACGTGCTCCTGGGCGGACGCGCGGCGGCGCCCGGCCGATTGCTCATCGCGCAGGATGCGTTCGCACATGCATTCCCCGACGCGGCGGCGGCACTGGAACCCGCAGTGGCACGTGTCGCCGCATTGCTCGGCGCACCCATGTCGGTGACGGTGGCCGACGAGGGGCTGTCGAGTTGGCTCGATGTCTTTCGCGTGCTGCAGTACGACGACATCTGGCGTGCGCACGGTGAGTGGGTCACCCACGTGCACCCGACGTTCGGTCCGCAGATCGCCGCGCGTTTCGATGCCGTCGCCAAGACGGACGCCGCGGAGGTTGCCGAGATGCAGGCGCGGCGTACGTCCATCGAGCGGCACCTGCACACGTTGCTGGCCGACAATGCCGTGCTGCTCATGCCGACCGTGCCGGACATCGCGCCGCCACTGCGCGCGCCGGCCAACGAGACCGTCGCGATCCGGACGCAAGCGCTCGGTCTGCTCTGCGTGGCCGGCCTGGGCGGACTACCGCAGTTGAACCTGCCTTTTTCCTCGCGGAACGGATGTCCGCTTGGCCTGTCGCTGGTGGCGGCCCCGGGCAACGACGAGATGCTCCTGCAGATTGCACGGGAACTGGGCGCACCGTAGCCCCGTAGCCGTGCGGCGCCGTAGCCGTGTGGCGGTGTATGCGAGCGGCTATGTCGCGCTGCCGCCCACCACTGCCTCCGCCTCGATCTCCACCAGATACTCGTCACCGATCAGCGCGGCACTTACCAGCGTATTCGCGGGTTGAATGCCGGCAAAACGCACACCGTGCGCACGCGCCACCGGCTCCCAATCGTCCATGCGTGGCACGTACACGCGTGTGCGTACCACGTCTTCCAACCGGCCGCCGAGCGACTCGATTGCACCGGCAATCTTGTCGATCACGAAGTGCGTCTGCGCCGCGGCGTCGCTGCCACCGATGACGCGATCTCCATGCGTGGCCGTTGTGCCCGACACCAAAATGCGATCGCCCACACGCACGGCGCGCGAGTAGCCGGCGAACGTCTCCCATACCGTGCCCGAGAGTGCGCGCCGTCGGCCATCGGCGTCCTCACGCACCGGATATGGCGTCGGAAATGACGCCACATGATGACTGAGATCGCCGCTGGCGGTGAGAAAGGGCGGCTTGCGGTACTCGTCGCCACAGTCGCCCGGAATAGGTGTGAACGTAGCCAGCACGTCGGCCAGTTCGGCGCGGGCTTCCCGGTCAAGGTGTAAACCACTCACGCGCGCGTTATCAGCCACATGCGCACTCTGCCCAAGGCGCGCGCCCACGATCACACCGCCCACCGCAGGCGCATCCATGATCGTGCGGACCGCCACGTTGGCGATCGATACATCGTGCCGCTGCGCGATGCCCGACAGCGCGCGTAACAGGCGCTGCAATACCGCCCAACCACCAGCCGCGCGAATGAAGCGACCGTACTTCATCTGCGACCACGTCTCGAGCGTGTTCCAGTCGGGCTCTGGCTTCCCGAGCCATCGTTCGGAGAGAAAGCCCCCAGCCAGCGTCCCGAACGCCAGGAGGGTGATCCCGCGCGACGCGCAGTACTCTGCCATCGCCCCCGCCGCTCGCTGGTCCAGCAGCGAGTAGCAGATCTGATTGCTCACAATCGGAATCCCGCTCTCCACCGCGACGCGCAGGTGCGCCGTGTCGGTGTTGGTGAGTCCGAGATGGGCGATCAGCCCCTCCTGCCGCAACTCGTCGAGATAGAACAGCGCGTCGAGCCACGAAGGATGCGAGTACGCCCACGCATGGAACTGCAGCAGGTCGATGCGCTCCACGCGCATCCGTCGACGCGCCCGCTCCACAGCGTCCCGCACCTGCTCACGCGTGATCGGCCCCGGCTCCGGCACCCACTTGGTCAGCAATTGCACAGGCCGCGCGTCATCGCGCGCACCGTACAACCCCACGATATCCTCGGCGGAACCGTAGTGATCGGCCATGTCGAACGTTGTGAACCCCGCCTCGACATACGGCCCCATGGCTGCGGCGGCATCGGTGAGCGACAGCGTGCGCCCGTCGCGTTCGAGATCGGCCACCTGCCAGAGGCCGGTGAGCACACGAGAGATCGACAAGCCAGGTGCGATGGTATGCCGTGCGATTTCACTACGGGCGGCGGAGTTGGTCATACTGCGAATCCGGGAATGGACGTGGTCATCACGTGAGGCACGATGCGGTCATTCGGGGGGAAGCGTTGCGAACCGTTCGGTCATCGACACGCCCGCGCGTCGCAACGATGCCACCTCGCGACGATAGATGAGCGTACCGGTGAGCATGACCAGCAGCCACACCGGCGTGGAGCGGAAATACCAGGCGCTGACCGGCGCCGTGAGATCCTTCCAGATGTGCACCACGAGAAACAGCAGCAGCAGCACCACGCCGGACCAGGCCACCAGTCCGCGCAACGACGGGTTGCGAATCACACCCATGTTGGCAGCCAGTGTGGCGTTCGTGCGCGGCAATGCGATGACCGATGCGCACATGAGCAGAAAGTTCACCAGCATGGAGACCACCAGCAGGTCGACACCGAGAAAAAAGTCGCCCGCGAAGTGACTGCCCAGAATGCCGATGCTGGCCATGCCGCCACTCACCATGATCGCGACGGTCGGCGTGCGGCGGACGGGATGCACGTCGCCTACGCGTTTCGGAAAAATCCCGTCGGCGGCCCACGCGTACATCAACCGTGAGACGGCCAGAATCATTGCCGGAAGATCGTTGGTGAGCGCAATGGCCGCCCCCGTGACGATCAGTACGGTCACCGTCGGGTCGAGCAGATACCCAAGCAGTCCCGGCGCGGTCAGATCGCGCGTGGCCGCCTCTGAGGCGACGAACCACCAGGGCACCGTGTGATACACCGCGCCCGCAAAGGCAAAGTAGAACGCGGCCGTGACCACCACCGCGAGCCCGATCGCACGCGGCAGATCGCGCGCGGGATGCCGGGCTTCGCCGCCGGCCTGCGCGATCGCATCAAAGCCGATAAAGCTGGAAAACAGCACCGCCGACGCCGACAGAAACGTGCGCAGTTCGAATGGCGCCGACGGCATGACCGGCAGGCTGCGCGCCTCCCGGGCCAGCAGCGCCGCCGCGAAATCGTCATGCGTGAAGCGCCAGCCCACCACGATCACGATAGCGCCGGCCAGAAACATGAGCAGCATGAGCGGAATCAGCGTCGACTGATACGCACCAAGCCCGCGCAGATTGATCAGCACGAACGTCCAAAGCAACACGAGCGCGAGGCCCAGCCGGATGAGTGGTACCTGCAGCGCAGCCACAACGCCACGCCACTCGAGCGCGCTGGCGATGTCGCGCAGGAAGGTGGGTATGATGTACGACACCACCCCGATCGCAATCGACAGCCCGAACCACTGCGAGAACGATGCGACGAAGCCAAGATACGGCGAGAGCGCGCGACTGGCATACAGATAGCTGCCACCGGCGCGCGGCATTGCCGAGGCGAGCATCGCATACGAGAGCGCAGCCAGCAGTGCAGGCACCGCCGCGAAGGCGAACGCCGGCAGCACCCACGGACCGATGCCCGGTACGTTTCGCTGGATCATGATCGGCACCACGTTGATCGACGCGCCGATCATGGAGCAGATGCCCGTCGCCGCGAGGGCCACGAGTCCGAGGGAGCGGGCGAGCCGCGGTGGCGAAGTCATGCCATAACCTATCGCCACAAACTCTCGCCGTGCCGGTAAATTGCGTTCATGCGGATTCTCCTGGCCGAAGACGATCGGCAACTACTCACGTCCATCGCTCGCGGACTGCGCGAGGCGGGCCACGAGGTTGATGAAGCCATCACCGGCACGCGCGCGCTCGCCCTCACGCAGGCGCCGGCGTACGACGTCATCGTGCTGGACGTGTTGCTCCCCGGCAGCAGCGGTCTCGATGTGTGCCGCGCCATCCGCGAGCGTGGAGATCCGGTACCTATTCTGATGCTCACGGCGCTCGATGCCGTCGAGCACCGCATCGCCGGCCTCGATGCCGGCGCCGACGACTATCTCACCAAACCGTTCGACTTCGGCGAACTGCTGGCCCGGTTACGCGCGATCACGCGACGGCACGGAGAGCGCGCGCCCTCGCGGCTGACCATTGGCGATCTCGTGGTGGACAATGAGCGTCACACCGTCACGCGCGCCGGCCGCGACATTGCGCTGACCGCGCGCGAGTTTGCCCTGCTGCGCGTGCTGGCCAGTAACGCCGGTCGCATCGTCACGCGTGTCGAGCTGATGGAGCAGGTGTGGGATGACAACCGTGGTGGCTACTCCAACATCATCGACGTGTACGCCAGTCGGCTGCGCCGCAAAGTCGACGATGGCGAGGCCGTTGCGCTCGTCTCCACGATCCGTGGGGTCGGTTTGCGTCTCGAAGTACCCAAGCCCTGAGCGGGGCGGCTTCCATGACGTTGCGCTGGCCAACTTCGCTGCGCGTACGGCTCGCCCTCTGGCACTCCGTCCTGCTTGGACTGCCGTTGGTGATCTTCGCCGTGGTCTGCTACGTCGCGTTTTCGCGCGCGCTGGTCGGCGGCACCGATCGCTTCATCGGCGAGGCGTTGGCCGCCTTTACGCGTGAGCTCCGTGCGGAACGACGCGCGGGACTGACGACGCAGCAGGCCATGCTCACCACGGTGCACGAGGTACGCTTTCGCGAACTGCACATCATGATCCTCGACGGCGCGGGCACGGTGATTGCGCTGGCCGGCCCTCCCGACAGCACGTCGGGCAGTGCCTGGAGCAGCTCCACGCCCGACGCCATCGACCGGCAGTACATCGAGCAACTGCGCACCGGAAAGGGCGCGACCGAACCCGTCACGCGCATGCTCGATACGCCGGCGGGTCGATTCCGAACGCGCGCGCAGCCGCTCGACGACGACGGCAAGCGCTTTCTGGTCGCGGCACGCTACCCGATGCGCGACGTGGAAGGGACGATGGCCGACATTCAGCAGATGTTCGCCATCGCCATTCCGCTGCTGATTCTGGCCGCGGCCGCGAGCGGCTACTTCCTGGCGCGCCGCAGCCTCGCTCCGGTGGCCTCGATGGCGGAACACGCCGCCGAAATCAGCGCGACGAACCTGCACGAGCGTCTCCCGGTGAGCGGTGGCGCGGAGCTGGTCCGGCTGGCACGAGTCGTCAACGACTTGCTCGACCGGCTGGAGGGTTCGTTCGAGCAGCAACGTCGCTTCATGGCCGATGCGTCGCACGAATTGCGCACCCCGACGGCGATCGTGCGCACCGAGGCCGATGTCACACTTTCCAAGGCGCACCGTCCGGAAGACGACTATCGGACCTCGGTCGGGATCATGCAGGACGCGGCGCGCCGGCTCACGCGCATCGTCGATGACCTGTTCCTGCTGGCCCGATCGGACGCGGGGCATCTGGTGGTGCATCGTTCCACGATCCACCTCGAAGACGTGGTGGACGACACCACTCGCGCGATGCGACCGCTGGCCGAACGGCGCCACGTCCAAATGGAGCTCCGCGCTGTGGTTGAGGCGCCGGTCGAGGGGGACGCGGATCTGCTGGGCCGGCTGCTGCTCAACCTGCTCGACAACGCGAGCAAACATTCGCCGGCGGGGGGGACGGTCTCCGTGAGCATGGAGCGCATGGCCGGCTCGGTGGACGTCTGTGTGGCCGACGAAGGCCCCGGCATTCCGCCCGACGCTCGGGAGCGCATCTTCGAACGCTTCTTCCGGGTCGACGCGGCCCGCACGCGCGAAGAAACCAGCCACACCAGCGGCGCCGGCCTCGGGCTCGCCATCGCCCGTCGCATCGCCGAGGCGCACGGCGGGCGGCTGGAGCTGCAAGAGTCGAGGCCCGGCCGCACGGTCTTCCGACTCTCCATGCCTCTGGCAGGTCCGCCCGCCTCGTAAGGCGGCCGACTTGCGCCTCGACGCAGCGAAATCCACTATTGCCGCGTTCATGAATTATTCATGTTCTAACCGGACGCGCCGCTTCGCCCAGCGCTGCCCTGAACGCCTCACACGCCTCCATGCGCGCACGCACGGCTCCGTACGCAGGTTCTTCGGCATGTCTCTCAGCATGTCTCTCAGCATGTCTCTCAGCGGTGCTGCTTCTCGCCATGCCGGCGGCGCTCCTGGCGCAGCAAAGCGGCGGACGGCCACGAACGGACTCAACGAGCGCCGATTCGGCAGCGCAGCCACTGAACGCGTTCAGCGTCAGTACGGCGCGATCCGTCGGCGTGGTGGGCGGGGCCGCCGCCGTGGTGATCAAGCCCATGGAATTGCGCTCCTCACCGGCCCCGTCGCTCGACCAGGCGCTGCGCGAGTCTCCCTTCGTGCTGGTGCGACAGAACTCGCGCGGCGAAATGGAGATCTCCGTGCGCGGCTCGGACTCCCGCCAAGCGGCCGTGTTGATCGACGGCGTGCCGATTACCCTGGGCTGGGACTCGCGCACCGATCCGTCGCTGATTCCGCTGACCGGTGCCGAACGCATGGTCATTGTGCGCGGGCTCGGCTCGCTGCTCAACGGGCCGAACACGCTGGGCGGCTCGATCGAGGTAACGCATGATGCACTGACCCAGCCGGTGGGTGGACGGCTGTTCGGCGGCGCGGGCGTGGATCAGTATGGCGCGATGGTCGGATCGCTGGGCTACGGGCGACGGGTGGCGGAGATCGCAGGCGGCGCGCTGTCACTGCGCGCGGGGGCGTCGCACCGGCAGCGGGATGGCGTGGCGCTGGCCGGCGGAGTCGTTGACCCGTCGGAGGCCGATGGACTGCGCACTGGTACGGATCTCAAGCAGACGGATGGCTTTGCGGCAGTGCGGTGGAACAATGCGCGCGGCACCTCGGTGGGCGCGATGCTCTCCGCGTACGACGCCGAGCGTGGCGTGCCTCCAGAGGAACACATCGCGGCGCCTCGACTGTGGCGGTATCCGTATGCCCGTCGGAGCATCGCCATGGTGTCCGCCAACACCGGCACCTTCCGCTCGCCGTTAGGTCAGGGTTCGCTGGAAGTGGGACTCGGCGTGAATAACGGCGAGTTCAAGATCGAAACGTTCACCAACCGCTCGTACGCGACGGTGAACGGCTCGGAGCTCGGCGATGAGCGCGCCATGACCACGCGCGCCCTGCTCACGCATTCGCTGGGCTTCGCGACGCTGCGCGCGAGCTACACCGGCTCCGATGTGCAGTATGCTGAAACAGTCACGCCGGCTGCGGCGGTGGATTATCGGCAACAGCTGTCGAGCAGTGGTGTTGAGCTGGAGACGCCGCTTGGAGATCGGACACGGCTTGCCGGTGGCGTGGTGTTCGACCGCTCCACCACGCCCGTAACGGGCGGACGTATGCCGGCACAGGCGCCGTTCGACAACACCGGCTGGCGCGTTGGTCTCACGCATGAGCTGAACGCGCGCGTGCGGTTGCATGCGAGTGCGAGCGAGCGGTCGCGTTTTCCGGCGTTGCGCGAGCTCTACTCTGGGGCGTTGAACCGCTTCCGTCCGAACCCCGACCTCAAGCCGGAAACGCTGCTCGGCTTCGAAGGCGGCGTGACCGTCAACCGTGCGTTCGCGTCGCTGGGTCAGTCCACTTTTCAGCTCATCGGCTTCCGGCATCGTCTCGACGATGCCGTGGTGCGGATCACGCTGTCAAATCCCACGCGATTTCAGCGCGTGAACCGGGATCGTATCGAAAGCCAGGGTGCCGAAATGCTCGCTGGCTTTGTGTTCGGTCAGGATCCGGATCGCTCGGTCTCGTTGAATGGCGATGCGACGCTGCAGCGCATTCGCCTGTTCGATCAGACCGCCAACAATGCGCAACGTCGGCCGGAGAACAATCCGGAGCAGCGTGGTCGCGTGGAACTCGGCGTGCCGCTGCCGGTGAGCGCGCGCGCGTTCGCCACGGCCAGGTACATCGGCGCGCAGTCCTGCCTCAACGGCGATACGGGCCGCGAAGATCAGCTGCAGGCGCGGACCGTGGGCGATCTCGCAGTGCAGCGCACGTTCGCCGTCGCGAGCAGCGGCCCGTTCCGCTTTCTGCGTGCGCTGCTGTCTTTCGACAACGTGGGCAATACGGCCGTGTACGACCAGTGCGGACTGCCCCAGCCGGGGCGCACGCTGCGCGTGATGATGTCGGTGCGGTAACGTAACGCGCACGTACTGTCTGCCCGCTGTCCCTACGTCCACGCCCCACGCAGTTCCACCTCGCAGAGCTCTGCCGGTCGCGACGCATCGTCGGGGTCGATCACGATGAGCGCACGCGACCGGCCATCGCGCGCCAGCACGAGCCCCTCGACCTTTTCGCGAAACGGGTGTCCGTCAGCATCGCACAGCTCCGTGTAGCGCACGCGTCCCCGCACGTCGATGACCCCCAGCACGGAGCCGCCCACGAGGCCGTCCGCGCTCGCGTCGGCACTCGCTTCCGCCGCTGCACTGAACAACACGTCCGCCCCGAACCGGGCCGCGTCGGTGAAGCCCAGCGTGATGCCGCCGAGTACGCCCAGGTCATACTGGTGTGCCCGCGTCGGCGCGGGCGGATCGGCAAGACCGCCCGTGTGCAAATACGCCAACAGGGCGTCGAGTGAAAGCTCGCAGGTAGCGTTCAGTGGCAGCAGGCCGTTCTGCGCTTTGCCGTTACCCCGACCGAACAGTCGCAGCTGGTCGCCGACCACGAGCGCGCCTTCGATGTTCATGTCGCTGCCGGCGAAGGCACTTTCGCGCTCCAATCGCTCGTACAACGTGGTCGCATCGGTGAGCGTGAGGCCCGGCGCGTCGGCCCGCCAGCCGTCGACCGTCAGGATCGTCCGGCGACGTTTCTTCGACCCGGAGCCCAAGGCCAGCAGCAGCGGACCGCTGGATGTGTCGATGGCGGCACAGGCTTCAAGATCGAGTTTGTACTTCTTGTTGCCGCGTCCGTCGTCGAACTGCCGCAGTCCCCCCTCGCCCGCGGGTAATGCGATGGCACGCGCCGACCCGCTGCCCGGATCGACCAGCGCGACGAAATTCGCGTCATCCTGCACCAGCGCGATGACATCGTTCAGCCAAGCCATACTCGACGCAGCGCGCACGTGGCCCGGACGGTCGAGCAACGCATCAGCGCCCTCGGCGTAGTGCAACGGTTGGCGCGAGTGGACCACGGCGCGCAGGGAGCGGTCGTTCAGTGTCGGCATGACGTTGCAACATACGTCTGCGCGGCGCTCCCGGCGGGTCAGCGTACCCGCCCACGCGCCTGTTGTCTGCCACGGCCGGCCGCTACTTTCGCAGCATGACTCCGCGCAACCGTCTCGCCATCATGCTGTCGCTGATCGCATTGGGGCTACTCTGGCCCGGATTGACGCAGCCCGTACTCACCATTCGTGCGACGATGGAGATGTTCGGCAACGTACGTGAACTCTCGAACGAAACACGGAGCGTCGTCGGTGCCGTGCAGAGTCTGCACGAGTCGGGTAACGACTTCGTCGCGGGCCTGATTGTCCTGTTCAGCATCCTCATCCCGCTCACCAAGGCGGCGTTGATGGTGCCGCTGCTGACCATGCGCGCGTCGGCGGGCCGCTACCGGCTCTACACCGTCGTGCAATCGATCAGTAAATGGTCCATGGCCGACGTCTTCGCCGTGGGCATGCTCATCGCGCTGCTGGTCGCCAAGGGCACGGCCAACCTGTCCGCCATCGCCGGCCCTGGCTTCTACTACTTCACCGCCTACTGTCTCGTCTCCAACGCCGCATTCCAGGCGTTGCGCATCGACCCGCCGGCCGTCACGAGCACCGCGGTGTAGCGTTCGGCCTCGCCGATCACTTGGGCGTGGCGGCGCGCGGACTGATGCGGAACTTCGCGATCGGCTGCTTGTCGAGGTTCACCATGCCTTCGATCGCGCCGTCGGCGCCGAACGTTCCGTCGTGCTCGAGCAACCGTCCCTCCGGCGCCGTGACACGGAACTGAACGCGTGCGCCATTGCGCACCACGTTGGAGATGGGGCCGGTGCCTTGCCCCGGTACCATGGCAGTGCCGCCGACGCCCCCGGCGGCCTGCGTGAATGTGTACATGACCGGCACTACAAGTACGCTGTCAGGGAGTGGCACGGTGGCCGTGCCGGCCCACGCCCCGACGAGGGGCGCCGGTTTCGTTGCTGCGGCCGGAACCGTCGCCGCCTTGGTGCTGCGCTGTGCGGCAACGGGCGCGCTCACGGCCAGTGACAGGGCGACCGCAGTGGACAAACGAACATTCAGTCGACGGAACATGGCAGCTCTCGTGAAGTGGAGACGTGAATGCTGAAGCAATGGACGCGCCAGCGAAAGACGAACAGGACAACGGCGTGTGGGCAGCCCGGACATGGCAGCGTTGTACCCGCCGGACGCGATGTGGATCGACGGCTCGTCACAGCGCACTTCCGGTAGGTACCAGCCTCATCCAGAGAGGCGCCGCTTGTCGGGGAACACCTGTCGCAGACAGCGGCGCGGCGACTCTACATTCGGATCGACACACGCCTCGTATGCCCATACAGCCCACGGCACGCGCGGGCGCCGTCGAGCGTCGCGACGCGACGCCCTGCTACGACCCGGAGGACCAATGATTCGCTGGTTTGAGTCGCTGTCGCGCGACGACGTCGCCGTTGTCGGAGGCAAAAACGCCTCGCTGGGCGAGATGATCCGCAATCTTTCCGCGGCGGGCATACGCGTGCCCGGCGGCTTTGCCATTACGGCCAACGCGTATCGCCACTTCCTGGCGCACAACGCGCTCGATCCGTTTATGCGCCAGCAGCTGGCGCGGCTCGACCTCGGCGCACCACTCGCGGACGTTGGTCACGCGATTCGCACCGCGATCGCCGCGGGTACGTTCCCCGACGATCTGTCGCACACCATTCGTGCTGCCTATGAGGAGCTCGGGCGAGGGCGGAACGTCTCCGCTCCCGCCGTGGCCGTCCGCAGCTCCGCCACGGCGGAGGATCTCCCGCAGGCAAGCTTCGCCGGCCAACAGGAAACCTTTCTCAACGTCAGCGGCGCCGACGCGCTCCTCGAATCGGTACGGCGGTGCTTTGCCTCGTTGTATACGGATCGCGCGATCACGTACCGTATTCACAACGGATTCCCGCACCTGAAAGTCGCGCTGTCGGTTGGTGTGCAGCGCATGGTACGCAGCGACCGCGGTGCGGCCGGTGTTGCGTTCACCCTCGACACCGAGACTGGGTTCCGCAATCTTATCGTCATCGACGGCGCGCTTGGACTTGGGGAGAACGTTGTGAAAGGCACGGTCACGCCCGACGAATGGCGTGTCTTCAAGCCGCTGCTTGATGACCACACCGTTATGCCAATTCTTGACCGCACGATCGGGAGCAAGCGTGTAAAGATGGTGCTCGACGACGATGGTACTCCGGTCAACGTGGACACCACCGAGGACGAGCGCCGCCAGCCGGTACTGCGCGACCCAGAGGTGCTTGACTTGGCCCGCTGGTGCGCCACCATCGAACGACACTATGGCATGCCGATGGACATCGAGTGGGCGCTCGACGGCGAAACCGGCGAGATGCACATCGTGCAGGCGCGCCCCGAAACGGTTCGCGCGCGCGAACGTGACACATCGCTGACCACCTTCGCGCTCGATGGCAGTGGCGACGTACTGGTGCGCGGTGTCGCCGTGGGGCAACGCATCACCAGCGGCCGCGTGTTTGTGCTGGAGAGTATGGCCGACGCCGCACGCTTTGAGGACGGTGGCATTCTCGTGGCCCGGCTGACGGATCCCGACTGGGTTCCCCTGATGAAACGCGCCGCCGCGATCGTGACCGATGCCGGCGGCCGTACCAGCCATGCGGCTATCGTCAGCCGCGAACTGGGCATCGCCGCCATCGTGGGCGCCGGCAATGCCACCACCGCGCTCACCGACGGCGCCACGGTGACGGTGAGCTGCGCCGAAGGACCAGAGGGACATGTCTATGCGGGCGCGCTGCCATGGCGTGAAACGCAGGTGGATCTCACGGCCATGCCCGACACCAAGACGCAGATCATGCTGAACATCGCCGACCCCGAGGCGGCCATGCGCTGGTGGCGACTTCCGGCTCGCGGTGTTGGTCTCGCACGCATCGAGTTCGTGATCGAACACATGTGCAAGGTCCACCCGATGGCGCTGCTGCACCATGATCAGGTGGACGACGATGCGCGTGCACGTATCGCCCTGCTCACCGCGGGCTGGGACGACCCTGCGGACTACTTCGTGGATCGCATGGCCACGGGCATCGCCATCATCGCGGCGTCGCAGTGGCCGCACGAAGTCATCGTGCGCTTCAGTGACTTCAAGACCAACGAGTACGCAGGACTGCTCGGCGGGCGCGCCTTCGAACCGCACGAGGAGAACCCGATGCTCGGCTTTCGCGGCGCGTCGCGATACTACAGCGAGCGGTATCGCGAGGGCTTCGCACTGGAGTGTCGCGCCATCCGGCACGTGCGTGAGCGGCTTGGGCTGCGAAACGTCGTCGTCATGATCCCCTTTTGCCGCACCCTCGATGAGGCGGATCGAGTCCTCGCCGAAATGGCGACGAACGGACTCGCACGAGGCACGGACGGTCTTGCGGTGTATGTCATGGCCGAGATTCCGAGCAACGTCATTCTCGCCCGCGAGTTCGGAATGCGCTTTGACGGTTTCAGCATCGGCAGCAACGACCTCACGCAGCTGACACTCGGCGTGGACCGCGACAACGCGCTGCTCTCGGAGCTGTTCGACGAGCGCAATCCCGCCGTGCTGCGCTCCATCGAGCGATTGATTGTCGATGCCCACGCGGTGGGGTGCAAAGTGGGCATCTGTGGACAAGCGCCGAGCGATCATCCGGAGTTCGCCGAGTTTCTGGTGCGCGCAGGTATCGACTCCATCTCGCTCAACCCGGACAGCGTGGTCCCGGTGCTCACACGCGTAGCCGCGCTCGAGTCGGCGCGCACCCGCGCTTCACAACGCGACGACCGCACCTCGCTTGTCGAGGCAGGGTAGCCGCTTCAACCGGAGTTGCTCATGGGCGTTCTGGACGGCAGGATTGCGATCGTCACCGGGGGGGCCAACGGGATCGGGCGTGCCTGTGCGGCACGTTTCGCAGGTGAAGGCGCGCGCGTAGTCATCGCAGACACGGACCGCGTGCCCGGTGAAGCATTGACCGCAGAGATCGCGTCTCACGGCGGTACCGCGATGTTTGTTCACACCAACGTCGCACTCGCGTCGGATATGCGTGCGCTGATCGACCGAACCGTGGAGCGTTTCGGCGGGTTGAATATCATGCTCAACAATGCCGGCATCGAGGGGGCGAGCGCACCGATCGCCGAGTACGACCTTGAGGAATTCGATCGCGTGGTGGCGGTCAACCTGCGCGGCGTCTTTCTCGGCATGCAGTACGCGCTGCGACACATGATTCCCGCAGGCGGAGGCGTCATTCTCAACATGGCGTCGGTCGCCGGACTGCAGGGGTACGCAACCCTCGCGCCGTACGTTGCCACCAAGCACGCTGTGGTCGGCCTCACCAAGAGCGCGGCGTTGGAATGTGCAGCACATCGGGTGCGTGTCAACGCGCTCTGTCCGGGTGCGATCGTCACCGACATGATCCATCGTATCGCCAACCACGATCCCGTCGCCGAGGAGGGTTTTGCGAAGCTGCAGCCCATTGGCCGAATGGGCACACCCGAGGAGATGGCCGACGCCGCGCTCTTTCTTTGCTCGGACGCGTCGGCGTTTCTGACCGGCGTCGCACTTCCTGCGGACGGCGGCATCATGGCGGGATAACGTACGGGCCGTAAGCGGTGGCCGAAGCATGCGGCCATGACGCGGTCGTCCTCCAGCGGGGGCGCGGCGCCGCGGCGCGCCCCCCCCCCCATCAGCCGCCCGGGGAAACCCAACGGCGGCCCACCACACC
>JBBQSM010000078.1:0-20068 GCA_038234895.1 Gemmatimonadales bacterium | reverse complement strand
CGTGTACGACATCGCTGACATGCCGCAGCATTACCTGAAGGAAGTCGAGCACTTCTTCCACATCTACAAAGATCTGGAAGGGAAACGTGTCGAGATTCAGGGGTGGGAGAAGAGTGATCGCGCATTCGCGATCATTCAGGGCTCGATCGAGCGCTACAAGGCCAAGTTCGGCACGCCGCAGGTCTGACCTGACGCGCACCGATGGTGAGACGGCAGCCGCGACTACTCCGGCTGCCGCAACACCAGCGACGCGTTGATTCCACCAAAGCCGAAGCTGTTGGTGAGCACGGTGCGCGGCGACAGATCACGTCCGGTGTTCGGCACGTAGTCCAGATCACAGCCGACATCGGGATGGTCGAGATTCAGCGTGGGTGGAATCCACCCGCGCTGCAGTACGAGCGCCGAAATAGCGGCCTCGAACGCGCCGGACGCGCCGAGGGCGTGGCCGTAGTAGCCCTTGGTGCTGGAGACGGGGACCTTGTACGCGTGCGCCCCGAGTACGGTGCGGATCGCTTCCGTTTCGGTGGGATCGTTGAGCGGCGTGCTGCTGCCGTGCGCGTTGATGTACTCCACGTCGGCGGCGGCCGCGTCGGCATCGAGTAGCGCCTGACGCATGCACCGAGCGGCCTGAGCGCCGCCGGGAAGCGGCGCGGTCATGTGATGCGCATCGTTGGTGGTGCCGTAGCCCGCCAGCTCACCGTAAATGCGCGCGCCGCGCGCGACCGCACGCGACCATTCCTCGAGAATGAGCACCGCGCCGCCCTCGCCCATTACGAAGCCATCGCGATCACGATCGAACGGACGTGACGCACGCGTGGGATCGTCGTTGCGATTGGACATCGCGCGGATAAGGGCGAAGGCTCCGAAGCACAGCGTCGCCAGCGGTGCTTCCGCCCCTCCGGCGATCATGACATCGGCGTAGCCATCGCGCACCTGCCGGTACGCCTCGCCGATCGCCATCGTCCCCGACGCGCAGCTCATGGCATTCGTGGAGTTGGGCCCCTGCACGCCGAACTCGATGGCGATGTTGCAGCTCGAGCTTCCGCCAAACACGGCGAGGGCGAGGGTGGCATCGACGCCACGCAGCCCCTCGGTCATGAAGTTGGCCGCCTGCGCTTCGGCGTAGGCCACGCCGCCCAACGCCGTGCCCATCATCGTACCGATACGCTCGCGATTCTCTTTTGCGAGATCGAGCCCGGCATCTTCGAGGGCGAGCTTGGAGCTGACGACGCTGAACTGGCCGAAGCGATCGAGACGCTTCACGCGCTTGGCGTCGAGATGATCCACCGGATCGAAGTCGTTCACTTGCGCGGCGCAGCGGCTGCGAAAAATCGAGGCGTCGAACCGCGTCGCCGGCTGAACGACGGACCGCTCATTGCGCAGCCCTTGCCAAAGCGCCTCAACGCCGGTGCCGAGCGGTGTGACACAGCCGATGCCAGTAATGGCCACACGACGCGGTGCGCGTCCGGTGCCGCCGCTCACTTCGCCACCGGCGACGTTTCGGCCAGCGTGGCCTGTTCCGCGACGCGCCCGAGACCGGCCAGCGTGCGCGACGCAATGCCGTGCACGAACACCGGCCCGATGATCTGCGTCGCGGCGAACGATCCGATCAGTGGCCACGACGGTCCATTCCACACGTGAACGATGCGCACCAGGGTGCCCTTGTCAGACGGGGTGAAACTCCACTCGACATCCATGCGTGTTGTGATTCCGCCCACATGGCGAAAGCGCACCCACGGTTCCTGCCTGTTCACGGCCATCTCCGACAGCCACCAGGTGGGCCAGTCGACCAGTCCGAACGGACGATTCGCGGCCATTTCCACGAGCCCACCACCATCCGGCGTGCGATGACGAAAGCGCACGAACCGGTAGTGCGGAAGGAACGCCGGCCAGTTCTCGACTTCGCGGGCGATGTCGAAGATGCGCGAGACAGGCGCGC
This sequence comes from Gemmatimonadales bacterium, assembly GCA_038234895.1. Taxonomy (GTDB): domain Bacteria; phylum Gemmatimonadota; class Gemmatimonadetes; order Gemmatimonadales; family Gemmatimonadaceae; genus Gemmatimonas. The sequence continues at coordinate 18,129 of JBBQSM010000078.1, read as the reverse complement.
GCACCAGCGTTTCATCGACCGTGGTCATGAGTCTGCCGACAGGCGGTGGGCCGAGTTCGTAGTTGGAGTGCACGGTGTACGGGGGAGAAGTCGTCATGGAAGTCCGGCGCCGGTCATAGGGCGACCCGACCAGGAATCCACATCGCAGTAACGCGCCAGCCCAGCCGGTTGCGGACTTTGACGCGAGTTCCGGTGGCGCGACGAACCAGCTGTCGCAATTCACCGGCCGTGTAGCCACGGAGAATCGACACAATTCCGTCGTGCCTGCTGACCGGATGGAATCCCAAACAGAATGAAGCACACCAGAGGCCGCCAACCGCAAGCCAGCTGCGGCGCAGATCGCCGACGACAACGCCCATGCGCGCCACACGGGTGCAGTCGCGGAGCAGCGCGGTGGCGGCCGTGTCGTCGAAATGATGCAGCACCTGCGAGCAGGTGATGATGTCGACGCTGGCATCGGCAAACGGCAGTCGCATGGCATCGCCGGCGATGGCCCATGTACAGGCGGGGGCCGCCGCGCGCGCGATGACGGGAGAGAGTTCGAGCCCGATGCTGTGCACCAGCAGTCCTCGACCGGCGGCGTCTTCGGTCACTGCCAGCGGAATGTCCGCGAGCCCGGTACCGATGTCGAGCAGCGTGAGCGCCAATTCGCTGGTGGGCGTAAACTGCCGCGTCGCGCGATCGGCAGCCGCGCGATCGATCAAGCCCCGCTCGATCACCGTGCGCACCTCTTCGACCACCGCGCGCCGGCCACCGAAGAGCCGATTGGCGAGTGACACATCACGCAACGAGCGCACCGCGAGTGCAGGATCCTGCGACGGATCATCGAGGATTTCGCTTCCGCGGCGACGCTCGGGGGTGAACATCCACTCAGCGCTCGAGTTGCGCGTATCCGCCGCGATAGTACAGCAGCGGCCGGCCATCGCGCACGTCTGCCGCCTCGACGCTGCCGACGATGATCATGTGATCGCCCGCGGGATGTCGCGCCACGATGCGGCACTGCATCCAGCAGAGCACGTCGTCCAGCAGCACATCACCGAGCTTGCCGCGGGAGAACCCGATGCCGGCAAACCGGTCGTCCAACTTGCCGGCGAAGCGGCGCGACAGCGCCTCCTGTCCATCGGTCAGCACATTGACCGCGAACGAATCGGCGGCGGCCATCACCGGTGCCATCGTCGCATCGTTGGCTATGCAGACGAGAATGAGCGGCGGATCGAGACTGAGCGATGAAAACGCGCTGGCGGTCATGCCGTGGTCGCGCTGCTCGGTGTCGTGTGTGGTGACGACCGTGATGCCGGACGCAAAGCGGCCGAGCACAGAGCGAAAGAGATCGCCATCAATGGGCATGCGGTGGAGTCTGGGCGGAGGAAAAGGTTGGATACACCGGCGCAACGCGTCGCGGCCAGAGAAAGCGCAGCAGCGTGCGGGGGGTGAGCACAGCCCTCGGTGGCACAAAGTCGCCGGTCACCCCAACCAGCAGGTCGGCGAGGGCGCGGTCGCGTCCGAGTACCCGTGCGGCGTGGTTCATCAACGATGGAAACGCAACGGCCGTGCCGATCAATCGCTCCACGCGCCACTTGCCGGCAAACGTACGCCGGCGCGCCTGTTCGTACGCTTCGAGTGCACGGCGGGACGCGTTGCTGTTGCCGCGCGCCAACGCCAGCACTGCGTCCGCCGCGAAGGGCGCGGCCAGCTCGCCGCCGCGCAACGCCGCGTAGATCCCCTCGCCCGTGAACGGATCGAAAAAATCGGCCGCGTCGCCCACGAGCAGCGCACCGGGTGCCCAGGCGCGCACCGCATGCGACGCGAATGGCCCGGTGGCGCGCACCGGCGTGGTGCGGGTGGCGCGCGCAAAGCGCGGGGCGAGCGCCGGCTGACGCGCGAGCCATGCATCGAGAAAACGCGCGGGGTCACCGCCCATTGCAGCGGCCATTCGTTTCGGGACCACCAGTGCGACGTTGGTCAGACCGTCACCCACCGACGCGAGCCCGACGTAGCCCTCGTGCGTGACATGCATTTCGCCGAGCGAACCGATGCCGTCAACGTCGCGATAGTGCGCCACCAACGCGACGCGTCGCATCCAGCGCGACTGCCGCGCGACACCCAACCGACGGGCGACGATCGAGCGTAACCCATCGGCACCGACGACGAGTGTCGCCTGCAGATCGTGTGTACCGTCCGACGTACGCAGCCGCACACCTGTGGTCCGGCCGTGCCCGTCGTCCAGCAGGGACTCAACCTTGGCCTCTTCGATGACGCAGACGCCGGCTACGCGCGCGCGCTCCAGCAGCAGCGAATCGAGCACTTCGCGGCGCACCCCGAGCCCGCGGTCACGAAAGCCGCGGAAGCCGTGCTGCGCGACGAACTCGCCGTGAATGCGTCCGCCATTGGGCGCATGCACCACCATCCCGGTCAGGGCGGCGTTGTTTCCCGACTCGAGCGTGTCCAGCGCACCCATGGTGTGCAGAATGCGTGCGCCTTCGGGACTCACATACTCGGCACATGGTTTCGCGCGAGGAAACTGTGCGCGATCCACCAGCGTGACATCGAGTCCGGCCTGCGCCAGATGCCACGCCGTGGACGTACCCGCCGGCCCACCGCCAACCACGAGCACCTGCACGGATCGGGAGGGCAGTCTCATTGGCAATACGCAGGGGTTCAAGTGATTCTGACGCGACGCCGTGCTCCGCGCGCGGACGGAGACCACAGCCGGATGGCCGCTTCACACAGGCCGGCGGGCCGGTCGCCGAGCATCAACGTAACGCGCGGGCACGCCGCAGGACGTGATGAATCGACATCAGTGCCCCATAGCCCCCGCGGCAGACCCCGGAGCCAACCCGGCAACGATCGCCGCAGCCACTGCCGCGCCGATGATGGTGCAGAGCAGGTTCACGCCGTCGTTATCCAACACGCCGACTCCGCCAGCTTGATGCGTTGGTGTACCGCAGTCGTGCACGTCCTGTTCCGTTTGACGGTCACAGCGCGGACAGTGTCGACGTAGCTGCCACCAGGCACCAAGGACCGTGTCCGTCCACGATCCCGCCATCGCACCCAGCCATACGGCTGGCACCGCCCCGCGAGGCACGAGGCCGCACCACCACGCCAGCAAGGCCAGTAACGCACCTCCCGTGACCGCGGCGAGCGATCCGGCAACGGTCACCGCGCCCGATGTCCCCGGCGTCACGCGCCGACGCAGCCGCAGCGACCAAGGCTCTCCGCCAACAAGCGTACCGACTTCGGTGGCCCAAGTATCTGCGCCGGCGGCGGCGAGCGCGGCCGCAGCGCCGGCGGCCAGCGCGAGCGACATGATCGACGGCAGCGGCGAGGATAGCGAGGCCGACGCGTCGGCCGAGCGCAAAAGCTGTACGCCCAGCGCGCCGAGGGCGAAGACACAACCGTTGGCCAGCACCTGCCAGCCGTCGCGACGATCACCTTTCCCGACGATGCCCGCCGTGCGCCGCGCCTTGCGTGAGCGACCCATGCGCGAAAGCGCCGACGCACTGACGAACCACAGCACGAGATACAGCCCCCACCCCCATGCTGTGTGCAGGGCTGCCGTGCCGACGGCGATCGCGGCCATTGCCCCGCTGCCGGACAGACTGCCGGCACGCCAGGCGAGCAGCGCGATCGAGCTCGCGAGCGCCACGGCCACCACCAGCGGCGGCACACTCTCGAGGGACATGGAGATCAGCACGCGGGGGTCAGCGGCGGAACGGTAATGACGGCACCTCGACGGCGGGCAGGCTCCGCTCAGTCGCGCCGTGTGACCCGACAGCCCCGCGCCCGCACCGCGGCCATGGCCGCGCGCATCGCACGACGCTCGGCTTCGAGACGGGAACACCGCGTGCATCCCGCCAGATGCGCCATAATCGCCTGCCGGTCACGGCACTCCTCAGCGATGCGCGAATCGAGCTCATCATCGACGTACTCGTGCAGGCGCGCATGGACGGCATCGCAGCCGCGAATGGCGGAGGTCGCGCGACGCGCGCGCACGCCTGGGCGGGGCAGAAGACGAGCGGACGAAAGGGCAGAGCGCATGAGCATGACAGGACAGGCACGGTGTCACGCGGACCGCCGCGAGGCAACCCGCCAGCCGCCGTACGGCTGCCCTCGCCGCAACCAATCGGTATTCGCTGTGCGCCGCTTGTTCCGGTGAGTGCCGACAGATTAGCTTCGCCCCACGTGTCTTCCCTCACAGATGATCTCGCGCAGCGTGCGGTACCGCACAGCAATTCCTCACCCGCATCGTCCGCATCGCTGACTCCCGCGTTGCCGCTGTCCGGCGGGCCGCTTGACGCACGGCTCCCGCTGGCGCTGCTCGAAGCGGTCAAGCTGATCGACACGCCCGAGGCGGAACTCGACGCGGAATTGGTGCACGAACTGCGCAACAAGCGGCTGGGACTGAGCGACACGGTGCAGCAGCAGATCCGCCGCTATCACGATGCGGTCAAGCGCCAGCAGCGCGTGCCGTTCGACGAGGTGCTCGCGCTGTCCCGTTTGATCGGTCGGCGCCCCGATGCCGATCTGACCTTCCGCGAGGCGGGACGACGCTGGGCCCGATCGGCGATCGCAACCATCGGCGCGACGCAAGTGGGTGCCGCGACGTCGATGCCGTCGCTGATCGGACGTCCGATCTCGTTACGCCTGCTGCGCCGGCTGGCGACGCGATTCATGGATGGATCGATGGTGCGTCAGGGGAGTACGCTGGTGCTGGATGTCGTTGCTCCTGTCTCTGCCGATGCCGCACCGCGCGCGGTAGGTTGCGGGTTGTACGAAGCGGCCTTTCGCGAGGCGCTGCACGTGCTCGCCGACGCCGACGGAGCCGTCGAGCATGTGATGTGTCGCGCGCGCGGCGACCTGCGCTGCCAGTGGCGCTCCGAGTGGCGCCGTCGCTGATCGTGCTGCGCATCCTGTTTTCCCGTACACCACTTTGTTTACGCCGAGGACTGTTGCATGCTGACCGTTGACTCGCTGCCGCATTTGCAAGAGTTGCTTGTCGCCGCGGATTTGGACGGCTGGCTGCTCTACGACTTCCGCGGCACGAATGCGATCGCGTCGTCGCTGCTCGGCTTTCAAGGGCTCGTGTCGCGGCGGGTGTTCGCCTTCATCCCGCGAGCGGGGACTCCCATCGCGATCGGTCACGCCATCGAGCCGGGACCTTGGGTGCATTGGCCGAAGGCGTGGCCACTGCGGACGTATTCAGGGTGGCGCGCGCTCGAGCGTGAACTCGCCGCGCTGGTGGCGGGTAAGCGCGTCGCGATGGAGTACTCGCCGGGTGATGCGATTCCATACCTCGATCGCGTGCCGGCCGGTGTGCTTGAGATGGTGCGCGCCACCGGGGCGACCGTGGTGTGCTCGGGCGAATTGGTGTCGCGCGTGTATGCCACCTGGACTGCACCGCAGCTCGCCTCGCATCAACGTGCCGCCGAACGCATTGCCGCCATTGCGCGCGATGCGATCAACTATGCCGGTGAACGAGTGGCGCAGGGTTCACCGGTTGCCGAACACGAGCTGCAAGGGCGCATCATGGATGCGTTCGATCGCGCAGGACTCGAGGCAGATCACGGCCCCGACGTCGCCGCCTCAGAGAGCGCCGCCAATCCGCACTACGCGCCCTCGGCGGATGCGCCGAGACTGATCGTGCGCGGGGATTTGTTGCTGATCGACCTGTGGGCGCGTGAACGCAACGGTGGCGTCTACGCCGACCAGACGTGGATGGCCTCCCTCGGCGCCCCCTCCGAGCGCGCCGTGACCATATGGGAAGCGGTGCGCGATGCGCGCGACGCCGCACTGACGCTGTTGTCCACGCACATTGCGTCGGGGACGCCGGTGCACGGTGGCGCGGCGGACGACGCGGCGCGGAATGTGATCGTGTCGCGCGGCTTCGGCGAACAGTTCTGGCATCGGACGGGGCACAGCATCGACTCGCGCGAGCTGCATGGCTCAGGCCCGCAAATCGACAACCTCGAATCGCGCGACGACCGGCTGCTGGTTCCCGGCGTCGGCTTCTCCATCGAACCCGGGATTTACCTGCCGGGCGAGTTGGGTGTCCGCAGCGAAGTGAATGCGTACGTGGGTGAGGATGCGCTGCTGGTCACGCCGGGGACGCCGCAACGCGACCTGTTCGTGGTCTAGTGGCGCGCGTGCGCCTTCGCATTGCCCGAGTAGTGGTCGCCCTCGCGCTAGTGGTCGCGGCCTGTCGTGACGATCGCGCGCTGGACGCCGATGGCAGTGGTCGTATTGCGGACGTGGAGGGCACGCTGGGCGCCGGCGCCAGCGACCGGGCGCCGGACGGTGTGTCGATGGGTGCGCGATCCGGCGATAGCCTCATGCAATCGCTGACTTATGCGGCGGGTGGTGTGGATGGCCAGGCGTATCGCGTGCGATCCACCGGCGCCGTCGGAGCGGGCGGTGTGATTCTCGGGCACGTTCGCGGCGGCGGGAACGCGTCACGCGACAGCGCGATCGTGCCGACCCACGATTTGAATGCCTGTGCGCCGTTCACGCAGCGGCTGCTCCCCAGCAGCAACGATGGCGTGGGGAATGCGGTCGTGTGGTTGGTGGGTGTGGCAGCGGGTCCGCCGGACACGACCGCACGACGCACCTCGTTGCGTCTTTCCAACTGTCAACTCGAGCCACGCGTACAGCGGGTCGCGGTCGGCGGCACAATCATGGTCACGTCCCGCGATGCCATGATGACCCGTCTGCGCTTCGTCGATGCGTCAGGTACCGATTCCGCCCGTGCCATGGTCCTGCTCAACGACGCCGGGCAGGTCGTTCCCGTGGCCGGAGCCAGCGCGACGCCGGGGTTGGTGGAAGTACGCGACGATCTCCACCCTTGGGTGCGCGCCTGGATCGCGGTATCGCCGCATCCGTTCGTGGCCGTGACGACCGCCGACGGCAACTTTCAGTTCGACGCGGTCCCGCCCGGCCGCTACACGTTGGTGGTCTGGAGCGAAGTGCTGGGGCTGCGCTCGCGCCAACTGCGGGTCACCGACGGCGTAGAGACGCGACTGGACGTGAAGTACTAGGGGCATTACCAACGGAACTACCAACGGAACTACCAACGGAGTTACTAGAGCGCGATGGGCGCCGGCTCGTGTTGCTGGCCCAGATACAACTTGGCGTAGAGTCCGCCCACGCGTGCGAAGAGTTCCGAGTGACTCCCATATTCAACGATCTCGCCGTCGTTCATCACCACAACACGATCGGCACGACGTACGGTGCTGAGTCGGTGTGCGATAATCAACGTGGTGCGGTCCGTTAGCAGCTGTTCGAGTGCGGCCTCGACCAACTGCTCGCTCTCGGTGTCGAGACTGGAGGTCGCCTCGTCGAGAATCACCACGGCGGGGTTTTTGAGAAAGACGCGCGCAATGGCAATGCGCTGCCGCTGGCCGCCGGAGAGCTTCACACCGCGCTCGCCAACGCGTGTGTCCCATCGCTCGGGGAGCTTCTCGATGAACTCCCAGGCGTGCGCGGCGCGGGCCGCCTGCTCGACCTCGGCATCGCTCGCGTCGGGACGCGCGTAGGCGATGTTTTCGCGAATGCTCCCGCTGAAGAGTACGGGATCTTGCGGCACGATGCCGATCGCGCCGCGCAGCGTGTCGAGCGACAGTGCCCGCACATCCACACCATCGAGCGTGATGCGCCCCGTCGTCACATCCCAGAAGCGCGGGAGCAGACTCGAGATGGTGGTCTTGCCCGCCCCTGAGCGACCGACCATGGCCACGATCTCGCCGGGGGCGATGGTCAACGTGACGTCGTGCAACACGTCACGCTGGTCGGGCGCGTAGCGGAACGACACACGCTCGTAGGCGACCGCCCCTCGCACGGGCGCCGGCAGCGCAATCGGCGCGTCGGGGGCACGCACCGTCGCTTCCGTGTCCAGCAACTCGAAGACGCGGGTGGCTGCACCGATCGCTTCCTGGAAGTTGCCAAAGAGCGATGCCATGGCACCGACCGCCGCCGCCACCGTGAGCGCGTAAAACAGGAACGACACCAGTGCGCCCGCAGTCAGCCGGCCGGCGATCACCTGCGCGCCGCCCTGCCAGAGCACGGCGACCACGGCGGCGAATGCGACAAAGCCCACCACACCGAAGAAACTTGCGCGCAACCGCGCCCGACGGATCGCGGCCTGCACCACGCTCTCCAGCAGTCCGCTGAAGCGCGCCGTCTCTTGGCGTTCGCGCGTGAAGCTCTGCACCACGCGAATGGCACCGAATGCCTCGTCGGCCGTGCCCATCGCTTCGGCGACCTTGTCCTGCACGCCGGTGCTGGCCGACCGCAGCGCCTTGCCGAAGACCACTGCCGCCGTGATGACGATTGGCACAACGGCGAGGGTGGTGAGCGTGAGTCCGGCGTTCGTCACGGACAACATGATGATGCCGCCGACGAGGAACAGAATCTGTCGCGACAGTTCGGACAGCCACGTGCCGAGCAGCGACTGCAGCAGCCCCAGATCGCTCGAGAGTCGGCTGGTGAGTTCGCCGGAGCGACGCTCAGTGAAGAACGCTGGCGAGAGCCGGATGAGATGCGCGAACGTTTGCTGACGCAGCGTGGCGACGATGCGTTCGGTCGTAGACGTGAGCAGAAAGACCTGCACGAAATTCATCACGCCCTGCACGGCGAAGATCGCCAGTAGTGCGAGTGCAATGCGATCGAGTGCGCGACGGTCCTTGAGCTCGAACGCTGCGTCGAGCAGGTACTGCAGCACGCGCGGGAAGACGAGTCCCGCCGCCGCCGCGATCACCAGACAGACGAACGCGACGAAGAGTCGCAGACGGTAGGGCGCGAGCAATGGCAGCAGCCGTGCCAGCGGTTTCGGTGACGTGAAACGTTTGCGTTTCGCCGCCGCCTCCGCTATCTGCGCGCCGTCGGATGCTACCGGACCGACGGCCCCGCTCACCACCGGTGCGTCAGCGGGCAATGGCGCGATCGACGGCCATGGCCACGAACAGCAGCGCCAAATAGAGCAGCGTGTACTTGTAGACCCACCACGCCGGCCCGGTCCACGGCAGCCCCGCCTTGGCTGCGGACACGATGCGCAGAATGCCGCGCATGAGCAGCGCGTTCAGCACGAGTGTTGACGCGAGATATAGCAGGCCGAACGCACCGAAGAGCACCGGCAGCATCGTCAGCACAATGAGGATCACGGTGTACCACACCATCTGGTGCATCGTTTCCGTCTCGCCCCACACCAGCGGCGCCATGGGCACTTTGGCACGGCCGTAGTCAACCTGCTTGAGCAGCGCGAGCGCCCAGAAGTGCGGCGGTGTCCAGTAGAACACGATGAGAAACAGGCACAACGCCGACACATCGAGCGTGCCCGTCACGGCAGCCCATCCCACCAGCGGCGGAAACGCACCGGCCGCGCCACCAATCACGATATTCTGAGGCGATGTGCGCTTGAGTATGCGCGTGTAGATGAAGACGTAGAAGTAGAACCCGGCCAACGCGAGACCGGCCGTGAGCACATTGACGAACTGCGCCAGCATCCACGTGGCCAGCGTCGCGCAAAAGATGCCGAAGGCGAGCACCTGCTCGGGCGACATGCGTCCGCTTGGTAACGGACGCAGGCGAGTGCGTGCCATCACGTCGTCGATGTCGCGATCGATATACATGTTGATGGCGTTGGCGCCACCGGCCATCAGATACCCCCCGACGGTCACGATGAGCACCGTGAGCCACGAGGGGGTACCTGCGGCGTACATCGGCGCGACGGTGGTCACCAGCAGCAGCGAAATGATGCGCGGCTTGGTGAGCGCAATCAGGTCGCGCGACAGCGACGGTTCGGCGGTGATGACAGCCATCAGCCGGCCGCGCTCGGCTTCGGGGCGCCTGTGAGCAGACTGTTTGCGTCACGGTGTCCGCTGCCGCCCACGGCGCGCTGCGACGCGACGGTGGTTCGGCCGGCCGCGATACGCGCGAGGTATACCATCGTGAACGCCGTGACCCAGATCAGAATGCCGGTGGCCTGATGCAGCGACCGCACCACGCCGGGAAATCCGCCGGTGACCATCCACCCGGCCCACACCACTTGCAGCAGTCCGAACGCCATGCCGGCCCACGCCCAGCGCTGCACCACGGCGGGCTCGCCGCGCTTGCGAAACAGGAACGGCAGCGACGCGAGATGTAGCACGAGCAAGTAGGCCAAAATGCGATGCGTGAGCTGTACGTGTTGCGCGCCACCGCCCAGCGAGCCGGGCCCGCAGAGCGGGAAACCGGCGCAGGCCACGGCGGCATCGGGAATCTTGGCCGTCAGGCCGCCGAGCAATACCACCAGGAGCGCCAGCACGGCGGCGCCCATCGCACCACCGACCGCTTTGCTGCTGCCGCGCGTCGACAGCACGCCGGTGCCACCCAACCCGCCGGCGCGAATCGTGGCCACCAGCAACACCGCGATGAGCGAGGCGGCCAACAGTTTATGTACCACCGTGGCCCACGCCGGATTACCGGTAAAAACCGTCACGGCGCCAAAGAGGGCCGGAGCAAACCAGAGTCCGAGTGCCAGGCGGGCGCTGTTGGCCACACCACCGGTTCCGCTCACGCCGCCGTGCGATCGGAAGCGCCACACCGTTGCCACCAGACCAGCGATGGCCGCGAAGAGCGCGATGGCGAGGTAGCGATGCATGACCTCGATGACGAGGTCCATGCGCTCGAACGGCGGGAACCAGTAGCCGTAGCATTTGGGCCAATTGTCGCCGCACCCCATGCCCGAGCCGGAGATGCGCACGATTGCGCCGAACACGATGTGAACAAGGGCGACGGCGAGCGCGACATACGCGGCGCGGCGGACCGGCGCTGGCGATGCAGCGGAAAGAGCGGTCATGGTATCGAAATGGGGTGCATCGCGCGCCAGGCACCGACGAAGGCGGCGGCGAGAAGGAAGGCGGGGAGGATGGCCCAGCCGATTTCCTGCAACCGATGCGGAAGCGGTACGACGGGCGCGTCGGGGGACGGCGTACGGGGCGGCAGTACGCGAAAGACGGCCTTGATGATGAACAACTGCGCCACGGCGCAGCAGACGACAGCGACCCAGAAGAGCGCGTCGAGGAGTGCTGGAGACATGAAGGAGAAAAGTAGCGGGGCGCAGCGGCGTGCGGGACCGCGTACTCCGTTGTAGGATTGCGGCCATGCCTCCATCCGCTTCCCGTTCGGCCGGTCCCGCGGCCTCCGCAGCGCCTACCGGAACCGCCCTGCCGCGGCAACTCGGTCTGTACAGCGCCATCGCCGTCCTGATCGGCACCACCATCGGATCAGGGATTTTCCGGTCTCCGGCTGGAATCGCCGACAAGCTCCCCGGTCCGCTGCCACTGCTCACCGTGTGGGCCATGGGCGGCCTCTTTTCCCTGTGCGGCGCGCTCACGCTGGCGGAACTGGCCGGCGCGATGCCCCGGACGGGTGGGTACTTCGTCTACATCCGGGAGGCGTGGGGACGGTTGCCCGCCTTTCTGTACGGGTGGTCCGAGCTGACGCTCATTCGCGCGGCGGCACTGGGTGGGATTTCGACCACCTTCGCGGAGTATGCGCTGCGCGGACTGGGCTTCAACCCGGCGATCGCGCCTTACGACACGTATGCGCATTGGATTGCTGCAGCCACGCTGGCGCTGATGGCGGTCATCAACGTGGTGGGGCTGAAGTGGGGCGCGCTGGTGCAGAACTTCACCACCGTGGCCAAGTACGGCGGCCTGATGATCATCGTGCTCTTGGCACTGATTCTGGGGCTGCCCAAGACCGGCGGACATTTCACGCCGATGGTGCCGCCGGGCAGTTTCGGGGTGTCGGCGTTCGGGCTCGCGCTGGTCTCGGTGCTGTGGGCCTTCGATGGCTGGGGCGACGTATCCAAGGTGGCAGGCGAAGTCGAGGACCCGCGGAAAACGCTGCCGAAGGCGATCATCATCGGCACGCTGGCCATCATCGTGATCTATCTGCTGGCCAACATCGCGTACCTCTCGGTGCTGTCGGTCGAGGAGATTCGCGGCGCGCGGCTCGTGGCCGCCGATGTCGCGGAGCGCTTGGTAGGGCCGATCGGCGTGACGTTGGTGTCGATCACCGTGTTGCTGTCGACGTTCGGATCAGTAAACGGCTCGCTGCTCACCGGACCGCGCATTTTCTTTGCGATGGCCGACGACGGCTTGTTCTTTCGCAAGGTGGCGGAAGTGCATCCCAAATTTCAGACACCGTACATCGCGATCCTGATGACGGCGACGATCGGCATTGCGTTCGTCCTGCTGCGTACGTTCGAGCAATTGGCCGACATTTTCGTCACGGCCTCGCTGGTGTTCTACATCCTGAGCATCGGCGCGATTTTCAAGCTGCGCAAACGCCCCGACTGGAACCCGCCCATGCGCACGCCGCTGTATCCGCTCGTGCCGGCGCTGTTCTGCCTGGCGGTGCTCTTCCTGTTGGTGAACGCGCTCATGGATCCGGGGCAACGTTGGCCCACCATGGGGGTCTTCGGCGTGATTCTGGCGGGAATTCCGGTGTACTACGTAACGGTCGGTCGCTCCGCCAAGCAGCGCGCCAGCTGAGCGCACGTCGCACCGCTGCATACCAAACGCCCCGTCGGCACATGCCGACGGGGCGTTTGATGCTTCAGCGATTCGCGGTTGCCACGGAACTCCCGTCGCTGCTGCGTACCGCCCGTTGGTGCAGTCGTGGACTAGTTGAAGATGTAGCGGAGTCCGAGCTGCATACGCCACACGTCACCCGTGAACGCGGTCCGCTCGAAGCTATCGGTGCGGAGCTCCGAACCCTGCAGCGGCATGCGGTACAGCGCGCGACCCTGCGAGTCCGCCGGGCGGGCGGTGAGGATACGCGTGTCGAGCGAGCGCAGCCCCTGGCCCCACGAGTCCTTCAGCAGATTCCCAAAGTTCAGGATGTCGAGGCGGAGCTGCACGGTGTTCTTCTTGCCCGCCACGTTCGTGAACACATCCTGCGTGATGCTCACGTCGGCATTGTACACCATCGGCAGGAACACCGCGCCGCGCTCCGCGTACTTTCCGCGATTCGCGTTGAGGTATTTGTCCTGCTGGATGAACGCTTCGAACGCGGCCTGCTGCTGGGCCACGGTATACGTGCGCGCGCTGGCACCTGATCCGCTGGTGAACTGCTCGAAGTTCATCTCCGACGTATTGCGCGGGATGTACACGAGATCGTTCGACGTGCCGCCATCGCCGTTCAGGTCACCGTTGTAGGTGTAGCTGACGTTGCCGGCGGTGCGGCCTTCGAAGTAGAACGAGATGCCGGTTTTGCCGAAGCCGAAATACTGCTTTTCGTACGACGCCGTCGTGAAGAAGCGATGGCCGGCGGCATTGGAGGAGAAGCCCACGCCTGGGTTGTTCGGATCGCCCGCATGCGGGTTGCCGTTCCACGAGCCGAACGCGACGGAGCCTGCGTCCACTGTGTTGCGCGCCAGGCCGTAGCTGTAGGCGGCCTTGGCGAAGAAGCCATTGCGGAAGCCACGCTCCAGCGAGAAGGCCGCGTTCCACGAATCACCGACATTCTGATTCTTCAGAACGATCGCGTTCGTAATGTTGCAGTTGATTCGGACCTGAAGGCCGTTTGCAGGACACGTGTCCGTGTAGCGCGGACGCGTGTCGGCACCGGTGAAGTTCGACGTCGGCGCGGCAAGATTGGCATCGATGTAGTAGATGCCGTTCACGTCCTTGCTGTACAGAAACTCCGCCGTACCGGTGAAGCCGAAGGGGAGCACGCGGTCCACGGCAATGTTCGAGCGCCAGATCTGCGGGAACCGGAAGTCCGGGTCGCCGATGGCCAGTCCGTACGACGCGGCCGGGTTGCCGGTGGGCGCCTGCTTGTACGTATCCGGATTCGGGTTGAACGGACGGTTGGTGACGTTGTCCACCGACTCGAATCCGGTGAGGATACCGTTCTCGCCAATCTGGTTCGAGATCCACACGTAGGCCGGACGACCGGTGAAAATACCCGTACCGCCGCGTATCTGCGTCTTGCCGTCGTTGGCGACGTCCCAGTTCATGCCAAGGCGTGGCGACCAGAGCAGGTTTGCCTTGGGCAGCGCCTGGGTCTGGAACTGCACGGCGCTGCCGTTTTCGTCACGGAACGTGAGGGCGTTTGCCTGCTTATTCTCGAAACCGGTATCACCAAACTTCGGCACGTCCACGCGGAGTCCGAGCGTGAAGCGCAGGTTATCAAGGGCACGGAATTCGTCCTGGGCATACACGCCGCCGTACAACACTTCCAGCGGCTGTACCGGCTTGGTCTGGCCCGGAATATTCGCGTAGCGCACCTGGAAACGACGCGCCGTGACGGGGGCCGTCGTGCGGTTTGGATTGGCCAGGAATCCGTTGGCATCCGCGTAGAAGTCCGACAGCGAGTTATACACGTACGAGCTCTGCGATCCCGGGAAGAACACGTTTTCCGACTCGTAGCGTTCGATGCTCGCGCCGATCGTGAAGTCATGACGATCGCGTGAGATCGTCAGGTTGTTCTGGACCTGGAAGCTGTTGTAGCGCAGCTCGTTATTCGGCGTGAACGGCTCGAAGCCGAACGAGGTGTACGTGGCGCCGTCCTTCAAAATGTCGACGAACGGGAACACGGTGCCACGCGATGCACGGCTTTCGTCCTGCGACGTATAGCCGACGATCAGATTGTTGGCCATGCGGTCGCCGAAGAGCGAGTTCCACTCGCCCACGAGGCTCCGGATGTTTTCCTTGATCTGATAGTTCGAGTTCTGGAAGCTCAGGAAATTGTTGTTGTTCGCGCGACCGAAGCCCAGCGACGCAGACGTGGACAGATTCACGTCGGTGTTCGAGTTCAGCATGGTGTAGCGCAGGCTGAACTTGTTCTTGTCGTTCAGGTTGTAATCGAGACGCGTCAGAAAGCGGCGCGAGGGCGTCGCGTTGTCGTAGCCGGTATACGGACCGGTTTCGTAGTCGAACCTGTTACGAAGGAACGAGCTGAGGCTGTCCAGATCCGACTGCAGCACGCGGGTGGTGTTGCCGGTGACCGGCTGCCCACCGGTGTTCGCGGTGCGCAGAATGCCCGGCTGCGTGTTCTCGTCATCTTCGAAGCTGCTGAAGAAGAAGAGCTTGTTCTTGATGATCGGGCCGCCCAGGCGCGCGCCGATCTGACTGAAATTGAACGTGCCCGGATTGAAGGGGGCGAGGCCGGCCTGCTTGCCCACCAAGTCTTCGTTGCGGGTGAAGTAATACAGCGACCCGGCAAACTCGTTCGTGCCGCTCTTGGTCACGGTGTTCACGCCGGCGCCAACGAAGTTGCCTTGACGGACATCGTAGGGCGCCACGTTTACCTGAATTTGCTCGATCGCGTCCAGCGAGATCGGCGCCACACCGGTGCGGTCGCCGGGCTGCCCGGAGAGGCCGAACGAATTGTTGAAGTACGAGCCGTCGACGGTGATGTTGTTCAACCGGTTATCCTGCCCGGCGAACGAACTCCCACTGGCCTGCGGTGTGAGTCGCGTGAAGTCGCCGATCCGACGCGAAATAGTCGGCAGCTGCTCGATGGTCGCGCGCGACACCTGCGTCGCGGCGCCCGTGCGAGCCGAGCTGATTTCCGCCGTCGTCACGATGCCGGCCAACTGCACGGCCGCCGTCGTGAGCGTAAAGGACTGGTCGAACGTCACGCCGAGCGTGAGGAAAATCTCGCTGCGCGTCTGGCGCGCAAAGCCGAGCGCGGAGGCCGACACACTGTACGGACCGCCCACGCGGAGGCCGATCATCGAGTACCGGCCGTCGGCGCGCGTCACCGCAGCATACCGGGTGCCGGAGGGCACGTGGACGGCTTCGATGCGAACGTTCTCGATGCCGCGTCCCGCCGAATCCTGGACGCTGCCGCGCACCGCTGATCCCGTCACCTGCGCGGGAAGCAAAGCGGGAGCGACCGTCGCACCAGCGAGGACGGCGATCGCAAGAGCGACGAACGCCCGAGCCTCCCGCCTGAAAGCACTGAACATGAACTGCTCCTCTGTTTCGATAAGAGTCTGCTGACGAAGGTGCGGCGCAGCGGACAATTCCCGGTGAGGAAGGTCACGCTGGCCAAACCAGCGACAAAAACTTACCAAGTTGCGGGCAGAACCACACGGCCCGCGAGCGAGCATCTCAGCGTCGGTTACCTTCGCGTTACCGATGGACCGCCGCATTTGGTCCCCACTCCGTGCCCTGAATGCAGGGTATTGGTCGCTCGCCCGCGCGCGGAGTCGTAGGCAAAGGCAGGCTCAGGCGTTACATCGGCGGCACGCCCCCGACGCGGCCCTCGGCGCTAAAACACCCGCAAGTTGATGTACTTCCGCGGATTCTTCTTGAAGTCGAGCGTCAGGGAGTCAAGCCGCAGCAGGAGCGTGTCCACCCGGGCGTACACGGCCGGATCGTTCATGAACCGGCCCACGGTCCCCGGGCCGTTGTTGACCTTGGCCACCACCGCGTTCACCGCGGTGCGCGTGGAGTCGAGCGCACGCGTGAGCGTTTCCAGATTCGCCGACGCCTGTCGCAAGTTCACCACGGTCGAGTCCACCTTGCTCGAATCGATCGACGCGATCGTCTTGCGCAACTGCTGCTGCGTGAGCGTGAGCTGCTTGGACTGTTCGGCGGCGACCGTACTGATCTGTGCCACCAGCTTGGTCAGGTCCGCGATCGTTCTGCGCGTGTCCTCGAGACCGCCGCCTTCGACGTATTCGGTACGCACTTTATCGGTGATCGCGCGGATATTCGTCGCGATCGAGTCGCCCTTGGTCAGCAACTCGCTCGTACGTGGCGATCCCTTGCCCGCCGGAATCGTATCGCCCGCGGCCATATACGTCGATACGCCGACCGGCGCGGTCACGGCGATGAGCTGATCGCCGAAAATGCCGTTGGCCTCGACGGTCGCCAACGATCCTTCGGGGACCTTGTACTCCTTGGTGATCTGCATGGTCACCGCCAGCGTCCCGTCGGGCACCAGCGCGACCTTATCGACGTAGCCGACCTGTACTCCCGCCAACAGTACGGCCTGCCCGGTCTTGAGGCCGGCGCCCCACGGAAAGAGCGCGTACATGGGGTAGCCGCTCGTCAAACCACCGCGAGCCACCCAGATCGTACCGCCAACACCCACGATTAACGCCAGCAACAGGGTCAGACCAACCATCACTTCATCACGTCGTTTCATGGCACTTAAGGAGTAGAGGCGAGACGAACGGCAGTGCTACGCCTGAATGAACGGAGCAAATACGGCGGCCACGAGCGCGTCCAGAAACAGAATCGAGACAGACGCGATCACGACGGCCAGCGCAGTCGAACGGCCGACGCCCTCGGCGCCGGATCCGGTCACGTACCCTTCATACGAACAGACGAACGCGATCGCGCCGCCGAAGCAGACGGCCTTGATCATGGAGTAGACGACCTGAAATTCAGTGAAGGCGAGTCGAAGCCCGCTCACGAAATCGTCCGTACGTACGTCGGTGGCCAATATGAGGGTCGCCCACGCACTGAAAATCGCCGTGGCGTTGGCGATCATCGTGAGCGCGGGCAGCATCACAAGCGTCGCCAGCACGCGCGGCGTCGACAGATACGCCACCGGGTCGAACGCCAGCGTTTCGAGCGCGTCGATCTGCTCGGTCACCCGCATGGTGCCGATTTCGGCGGTCATCCGCGCGCCGATGCGGCCCGTGAGCACGAGCGCTGTGAGCAGGGGGCCCAGCTCGAGCACGATGCTTTGGCGCGCGATCAACCCCACGACCGACAGCTGCACGCCCGGAAAGAGCTGGTAGCGCGTTTGAAACGCCGTGACACCGCCCAAAAAGGCGGCAACGATCATGGTCAGCGGGAGCGACTCCACGCCGATAGTCTTCATCTGCCGGATGGTTTCCGGAATCCAGGTGCTCGGCTCGCGCAGCCCGCGCACAATGTCGCGGGCGTAGTAGGCGCGCTTGCCGAGCGCCTCCAGGATGTACTCCGTGCGATGCATGGCGCGTCGGAGCACGGCGTCGGGGTACAGGTTCATGAGGGGCGCACGGGCTCAGGTCCGGACACGGGCAAGGAGCACGAGGGCGATGAGGCCACAGAGGACGTTGGGCATCCAGGCCGCGGCCTCGGGTGGCATGATCCCCTTGCCGCCGATGGCCTTGGTAAGCTGAATGAGCACGAGAAAGAGGAC